>CAYXXB010000036.1:0-13773 GCA_964468955.1 uncultured Clostridia bacterium
ACCCACCGTAAACCCACAATGGAAAAGGCGGACGTTCTTTTCGGTGTTACTATGGAAGAAAAGGGCGTTTCCAAAATAGTTTCCGTCAAGCTTTCCGAAGTTGAAAGCCGTTTGGGCGGCGACACTGTTGCTTAATTTTTAATCAAAGAAAAATAAAAGCGGCGGCGCAAATTGCGTCGCCGCTTTATCGTGATTATTTATTCCGTTATTTCTTTTTCGTTCTTATCCAACTTCCCGTCCGTACAGGTTATTGTATACTTTCCTGTGTCCAAATTCCAATTACGTTTTTCTATGGCTTTCCATTGCGCTATCGTGCCTTTAAACGTTATACTTGTCAACCCGCTGCAATCATCGAACGCGGCACTTCCGATAGAAGTAACGCTGGCGGGGATTGTTATACTTGTCAACCCGCTGCAATCATTGAACGCGGCACTTCCGATAGTAACGACGCCGTCGGGAATAGTAATGCTAATCAACTCGCTACAGTTATTGAACGCATACTCGGCAATTCCATTTAAATCACTTTTTAAAGTAACGCTATTTACGGAAGTATCACAGCCTATAACCCATTTACCGACATATTGCACTCCGTCTATATTTTTAATAATTCCGAAGCAATTTTTGAATGCGCAATCACCAATTTCTGTAACGCTATCTGGAATATTTATACTCGATAGCCAATTGCAATTATTGAACGCGGCACGTCCGATAGAAGTTACGCTGTCGCCAAGCGTTACGCTCGTTAATCGTCCGCAATCTTGGAATGCACGAGCATCGATTTTGGTAACACTGTCGGGTATAATTATACTCGTCAATCCTGTACAACCATAGAATGCAGAATCGCCGATTTCGGTAACACTGTCGGGTATAGTTACGCTTGTTAATCCACTGCAGCCCTCGAACGCAGAAACTTCGATTTCAGTTACGCTGTCAGGGATAGTAACGTTCGTCAATCTACTGCAACCTTTGAACGTCCACCACTTGATAGAAGTAATACTGTCGGGAATGGTTATGCTTGTCAATTCGCTACAGCCTCTGAACGCTCCGTCGCCTATGTAGGTAACACTGTCTGGAATTGTTATGCTTGTCAGCTCCCTGCAATCTTCGAATGCATCTGAACTAATTGAAGTTACGGGTTTACCTTCGTAATTTGCGGGAATTATAATATCCTTATCAACGCAGGTGCCTATTCCGTCTACGGTATAGGTATAGCTTTCCCCATCATAGTCCAGCTTAAATTCCAATCCTTTAGAAGGGGTTTTGCCAGAACTGCAAGATGTAATTCCGAAAGCTCCCGTTAATACTACGGAAGAGATAAGAAAAATCGCTAGTATTCGCTTTTTCATTAATTAATTCCTCAATCTAAATATTACTCGTTTAATATACCATTGCATATCCCAAAAGTCAACAATATTGTTATTTGTATTTTTCTAATCTAATCTTGTCCGTAACGGTTGTTTTTTTATTATTTAAGTGATAAAATTGAATAGAGTATTGTAGCAATTTTAAATAACTTATGTGCGCAAGCAAAACCACGCTTTTGCGTTAGCGCGCCCGCCTGCCGTGAGGCAGACGCACGAAGTACCCAATTTGCGCATACCTGCGGCTCACTGGGTGAATTGCCGTATTTTCTGATAATTGAGGGCATTGCTATAATGCGGCAAGAGGGCAACGCCCTAAAGTCGTCGAATTTATTTTTCGCGCAAGAAAAAGAAATTGACGAGAAAGGAGTTTTTATGGGTATATTTTCAAAGTTAGCCAACGCATTAAAAAAGACGAAAAACGCGCTTTCAAGCGCAATAGGCGCGTTGTTTTCCAAAAATAAAATAGGTGACGAATTTTACGACGAGCTTGAAGAAATTTTAATAAGCTCGGATATTTCAGTGACCTGTGCGGAAGAGATAGTGGAAGAACTCCGCGCTGAAGTAAAGCAGGAAAAGCTGAAAGAAAAAGAATTTGTTATCGACTGCATTAAGGACATTTTGCAGGAAAAGCTTGACGAAGCGGAAGTACCCGAAATTCAATACCCCGCGGTTATTATGCTTGTGGGCGTCAACGGCGTAGGCAAGACGACGACCGTCGGCAAGCTCGCTTCATACTTCCTGCGTCAAGGTAAAACCGTAACCGTTGCGGCGGCGGATACCTTCCGTGCCGCGGCGAGCGACCAACTTTCCGTATGGGCGGAAAGGGCTAAAGTGAGGATTGTCAAGCACGAGGAAGGAAGCGACCCTTCCGCAGTCGTGTTCGACGCGCTCTCTTCCGCAAAGGCGCGCGGAACGGACGTGGTTATCGTGGATACGGCGGGCAGACTGCACGTAAAAGCCAACCTTATGGAAGAGCTGAAAAAGATGTCACGCGTGGTGGAAAGGGAATATCCCCAAGCCAATTTCTATAAACTGCTCGTTTTGGACGCGACGACGGGCAACAACGCGGTAAATCAGGCAAACGTATTCGACGAGGCTGTGGAGCTTGACGGCATAGTGCTTACCAAGCTTGACGGTTCGGCAAAGGGCGGCTTCGTAATTTCGCTGTGCGGCGAGCTGGGTATTCCCGTAATGTTTGCGGGCGTAGGCGAAAAAATAGAGGATTTGGAGCTTTTCGATTCAACCGAATTTATTGATAATATTCTTTGATAAAAAGCGCATATTAAAGGGGTAATTATGACCGAACGCGAAAAAATGCTGAACGGCGAGCTGTATAACGCCGCTGACAGTGAATTGAAAACCGCACATGAGCGGGCAGTTTCTTTAAGTATCAAGCTTTCGCAGGATTTATCCGAGGAAGAGAGGATAGCAACTGCAAAGCAGCTTTTGGGTAAATGCGGGGATAACGTCTGGCTGAACGCGGGCTTTTGCTGCGACTACGGTAAGAATATAGAGGTAGGCGAAAATTTCTATTGCAATTACGGCGTTTGCATACTCGACGTGTGCAAGGTAAAGATAGGTAAAAACTGTTTGATTGCCCCGCAGGTAGGCATATATACGGCAATGCACCCGCAGGACAGGGCAACGCGCGTTTCGGGGTTGGAGCTTGGCAAACCGATAACGATAGGAGATGATTGCTGGATAGGCGGTCACGCGGTAATAAACCCCGGTGTAACACTCGGCGACAACGTGATAGTGGGCAGCGGGGCGGTGGTGACTAAGTCGTTTCCTTCCAACGTGGTAATAGCGGGCAACCCCGCGCGGATAATCAAAAAATTAGACGTGTAGTATTTTGAAAAATTTAACGTTTAGTTTAAGGAGGAAGATATGAAAAAGCACTTTTTAGGCAAAATTTTTTGTCTGATAACTGCTGTTGCTTTGGTGTTCGGTATTGTCGGTTGCAATAACAGCAATAATAGCAATAACGACAATATTAACGATAACACCGACAATACTCAGCCCACGACGTACACCGTTACGTTTGACGTGCAGGGTCACGGAACGGCGCCGCAAACGCAAACTGTCGAAAAGGACGGGTATGCGACTAATCCCGGTACGCTTACTGCTGAAGGCTGGACGTTCGGCGGCTGGTATGAAGAATCCGCGTGCAGTAACGAGTTTGCGTTCACAACGAAAAAGATTATTGACAACACCACCGTTTACGCAAAATGGACGGCGGTCAGTACTTCGGACAACACGCTTACCACTAATTTAAAGCCTACAATCTATCTTGCGGGCGATTCAACGGTTAAAACGTATAGCGACAGTCAGTACATAGGCGGTTGGGGACAGTATCTTAATTATTTTCTGTCGGACGATGTCACCGTAGTAAACGCGGCTAACGGCGGAAGAAGCTCACGCTCGTTTATAAACGAGGGCCGTTTGTACAATATCGAAAATAATACTTACAGCTTCTCGGAAAATAACAGACAGTCCATAGAGGACGTTATTACCGCAGGCGATTTCCTGTTTATTCAGTTCGGTCATAACGACGACGATACGAACAAGGGAACGTATTCAACGCTTTATGACAGAATGGTGCCTCTCGGCACTCCCGATGAAAACGGCGTTTATCCCGTAACCGCGCCTTCCGACGAGGCGAAAATGGCAAACACCTATCTGCCTCAAGAATATATCGACCACAATTCACAGGAAAACGTTACAAAAGCGTACGCTACCATTAAAACCTACGGCGACACTTACTTCTCTTACGATTGCGGCGGTACTTATAAATGGTATTTAAAGCAGTATATTGACTTTGCAAGAGAAAAGGGTGCAATCCCCGTTTTGGTAACTCCCGTAGCTCGCGTGGCTTTCAACTCGGACGGAACGCTTAAAAGCGGTGCAGGCAGACACGGCGAAAATTTCGCTTACGTTCAAGCGGTTCGCCAGCTTGCCGAAGAGGAAGACTGCCTTTTGATTGACAACTTCGCTTATACGAAAACTTTGATAGAAACGGCTACAAGCGGTTATGCGGATTTCTTAATGGCGTTAGTCCCCAACGATTTAACGGGAACGTGGCCTACGGGCTATGACAATAGTTACAATAACGTTGACGCGGGTTTCCAGAAAATCGAGGCGACGCATTACAATAAGTACGGGGCGTATCTCACTGCAGGATACGTTGCGAACAGTATTCTTTCGAGCATAGCGGATAAGGAAACGCATAAAAACGACGGTGAATATTTCACGTTTGCCGACTACGTTCTTAAAACTCCTTCCAAATATATTGACCCTTCAAACCGCATAAGCAAAACAAAGGTTACCGCGTTGGAAGGCTTATATACCGGCGTGAATCCCACCAATCCTAACAGAACGTACCCCGACCCCGCGGCGGTGGTTGCAAAGATAAACGAGGTATGTACGGGAACGGTTACGGCTGATAATTATTTGCTGTACCAGGAAAAGTGCGACGAGGCATTGGCGCTTTATAACGGACTTAATTATGACGACAGAAGCGCCGTTACAAATTACGGCACCTTAACGCAATATATAGCCGCAGTCGAAAATCAGATAGCGGCAAACAGACCTACTCCCACGAGGACGGTGGTTTTAAACGCGTCCGACGTGGCGAGTGGGGAAATTACGTCGGAAGTAACTTCAGGTGATTTTAAAATCGTCGGCGCGTCAGGTAAAGCAATAAACGTCAGCGCTGTATCAACGACGTTTGAAGTGAACGGTGAAAATGTTACAACGTCCAAAGGCATCAGTATGGGCGGTTCGGCAACATTCGGTAAATCCAGATATATCGAATTTACGACGACAGGCGCCTGCACTGTTACTGTCGTTGCAAAATCAAGCGGCACAGACGACAGAACGCTCAATCTCGTATCTGCGGGTTCGAGTACGGCAATAACTACGTTTGAAGCCAATGCGGGAGTTTCCGTTACTTCGCGCAATTTAGCCGAAGCGGGAACGTATCAAATAGGTTCTGCAAATAAAGGCATTTGGATTTACTATATCCTTATAGAATACTTTGACTGATAATATTAAGTAAAAAAAGAAAATGCGGTTAGCTTTTAACAAAAAGCTAACCGCACCTTTTTTTTGTCTGAAAATTACGCGAACACGTTACAGGTCGTCAACGTCCTGTATAGGTTTGTCAAATATATCCTCGTTCGTACCCGTGTAACTTCCGAACGGATCGTCAAAGCTGAAAAAGCAATTACTTGCAGTTTTTCGTGCTTTTGGAAGACGAGCAGTTTGAGGTTTTGTTTTGCTTGTTCTGCTTGTTTTCATTGTTTGCCTTTTTCATATCTTCTCCTTTTTATCGGAATTCCTGAACTCGGAATTCTTTTCGTAAGGAATGTGCAATGCTACGAAACCCTGACTTGACTTGCAAAGGGGACAAACGTCCCACGCCTCTTTCAAGGTCTGTTTATGCCCGCATTCCTTGCAGATATAAAGAATAGGACTTTCATTCTTATAAAGGTTGCCGCTTTCCATAGCTTCGTGCAGATAATTAAAAATCTGTTCGTGGTGTTTTTCGACCGTCGCTATCATCGTGAAAAGTCCCGCAACGTCCGCAAATCCTTCTTCTCTTGCTATTCTGGCAAATTCGGGATAAATTCTTTCGTGTTCCGCTCTTTCGTCCACAGCCGCAAGACGTAACATTTCAACCAAATCACCCGTGTGGAAGGGATAGCCCGCGTCGATATCAATATTATCGATTGCTTCCCCGCCGCGCTTAGTAAGTTCCTCAAAGAACCTTCTCGCGTGTACGGTTTCGTTTTTGGCTAAAGTCTTAATCTCATCGGCAAGCGCAATATATCCCTGTGCGGTAGCCTCGCGTGCAATGAGCTGATATCTCATTCCCGCCTGACTTTCGCCGGCAAAGCTCCTTGCAAGATTTAAATAAGTTTGTGTTTCGCAAAATTGCATAACTCTTCCTCCGTGCAAATATCTTGTGCAGGAAAAAGGCTCTTATGCGTTATTCCGCCTTGGAAGTTTTTAGAAAATATCCGTATTTTCTGCGGTGGGTCATAAATAAAACGAACGTTACCGCAAGCGCTAAAATTTCTGCGAACACGTTGGAAGCCCACACGCCGTCAAGCTTCCATAAAAGGGGAAGAGTCAGTATGCACGCTAACTGAAAGAACAGCGTGCGCATAAACGAAATGATTGCGGAAACGAGTCCGTTGTTGAGCGCCGTGAAGAACGACGAGCCGAAGATATTGAAACCCATAATAAGGAATATGGGCGCGCATATAAGGAAGCCGCGCCTTGTCATTGCAAACATCTCTGCATTTTTTCCCACGAACATTTGCGACAGCGGATAGTGCAGGGACGTGGCTAAGCCGAACATTACCGCAGAAGCTATGGCAATAATTATAAGGCTCTTTTTTAAAACGTTGTTCAGTTCTTTTTTGTTGTCCGCGCCGTAGTTGTAGCCGATAATGGGGGTAACGCCGATTGAATAACCTATAAAGGCGGCGACGAAAATGAAGTTAACGTACATCAATACGCCGTAAGCGCCGACACCGTTTTTGCCCGCAAAGCTCATAAGCTGATAGTTGTACAGAATGGTTACGAGCGAGAGGGAAATGTTAGTCATCATTTCCGAAGAGCCGTTCGCACACGATTTCAATAAAGCTCTGATGCTTATCAAAGGTTTGCCGAGGCGGAGTAGGCATTTACGGTTGAACGTAAAATAAAATACGGGCAAAAGTCCGCCCACAGCCTGACCTATAACGGTTGCAAGAGCAGCTCCGACAAGTCCCATTTTACATCCCGCGATAAAAACGGCGTCCAAAACGGCGTTGGTTAAGCCCGCGCAAACTATCACGGCAAGCCCCAGCTTGGGCTTTTCGGCAAGCGGGAAAAAGCTTTGGAAAACGTTTTGCAGCATAAACAGAGTTATGCCGCACATATTGATGAAGCCGTACAGCTCGCACTCGTATAAAATGCCTTCCTGTTCGGCTTTTAAAAGTATCGCGAGGGGGCGAAGGGTGAATATCCCTACCACGGTCATAACCGCACCTAAGATTACGGTTGCATAGATAAGCATGGAAAAAATTCCGCGTGCCTTTTCCTCGTCGCCCTCGCCCAGCGTTTTAGAAATGAGCGCGCTGCCGCCAGTACCAATCATAAACCCGAATGAAGCAAAAGCCATAAGCACGGGCATAATTAAATTGACTGCGTCGAACGCGTCTTCACCTGCAAAGTTGGAAACGAAAATGCCGTCCACAACGCCGTAAACGGAGGTAAACACCATCATAATCACGGCGGGGTAGACGAAGCGTAATAATTTTTTGAAAGTAAAATGTTCTGAAAGTTCTATAGCCATAACAACAAATAAAAGCGCCCAAGCAATAAATTACCCGAGCGCACTCGACGTCTTATCGACAAAACGTAATTGCGATTACGCGTCCTCCGACGACTTCAATATTCAAATTTACTTGTAACAGTATAGCCTATACGATATGTTAAGTCAACCGTTTATAAGGCTTATTCTTTCGGGAAAAGACTTTTCAGCATAGTTGAAACGTAAAGGATAGGTACTATGCTTATTTTATCGGCGTATTTTGCCACCGTTTTCATATTTTTGGCGGGGAGCAAAACGCGTTTGAAACCCATTTTCACGCACTCCTGAACGCGCTTTTCCGCGTACTGAACGGCGCGCACTTCGCCTGTTAACCCTACTTCGCCGAAAACCGCAGTAAATTTATCCACGGGTCTTTCAAGATATGCGGAGGCGAGGGCGGAGCAAAGCGCCAAATCGGTGGCGGGTTCGTTGAGTTTTATTCCGCCCATAACGTTTACGTAAATGTCCTGAGAGGAGAGGTGTAAATTGCACCGCTTTTCAAGTACCGCCAAAAGAAGCGTCAGCTTGTTGTAATCCACTCCGAGCGACATTCTTCTCGGCTGACCGAAAGTAGTTTTGGAAATAAGCGTCTGAATTTCTACGTTCATACAGCGGTTGCCTGTCTGTGCGGGCGTTACGGCGCAGCCCGCTTCTTCGCCGCGGCTTTCGGACAGGAATATGCCCGAATAATCGGTTACGGCTACAATGCCTTCGCCCGTCATTTCAAACACGCCCACTTCCGAAACGTTGCCAAATCTGTTCTTTACAGCCCGCAGTATGCGGAAGTTTTCCTGATTTTCACCTTCGAAATACAGCACCGTATCCATAACGTGTTCAAGGACTTTCGGACCGGCGAGCGCTCCTTCTTTTGTTACGTGACCGACAATGAAGAAGGTTATTCCACGGCTCTTAGCGATGCGCATAAGCTTTGTGGCACATTCGCGAACTTGTCCCACCGAACCTGCGGAAGAAGTCAAGTCGTCCGTGTACACCGCCTGAATGGAGTCTATCACGCAAAATTCCACGCCGTCCAGCTCGCTTTCCAAATCATCAATGCAAGTGCCGTTTACGAGCAACAGATTGTCGCCGTTGAGGTTAAGGCGGTTTGCACGCATTTTGACCTGCGAACAGCTTTCCTCTGCGGAAAAGTATAATACCTTGTGCTTAGCGGAAAGGTGTGCGGCAATCTGAGTTAACAGGGTGGATTTTCCTATGCCGGGGTCGCCGCCCAAAAGCACCAAAGACCCAGCGACTATGCCTCCGCCGAGAACGTTGTCAAATTCCGAAATTCCCGAAGGAGTTCTGTCGTGTTTTTCGTAGGTTATCTGAGACAACGGTTTTGCTTTGGGCAGGGAATATACGCTTTTCTTTGCGGTGGAAGCCGTCTGTTCGCTCTTTACCGCTTCTTCAGCCATAGTGTTGAATTTACCGCAGGAAGGACAGCGCCCAAGCCAGCGGGGAGAGGAAGCTCCGCATTCGCTGCATACAAATACCGTAGTAATATTTTTTGCCACTTATTTATCCTCCGAATTCTTTAAAACGGCGGCGCAGTACACGCATATGCCCAGTTTTTCGCCGACGAAGCCCAAGCCCTCGCAAGTGCCTGCCGTTATCGATATTTCAGACATATTCACGCCCGTAAGCGAGCTTAACCGCGCTTTCATATCGTCAGTATACTTAGCAATACGGGGTTTTTCCGCCTGAATTGCAATTGCAAGGGAAGCGGGCTTTAACCCCCTTTCCGCGACAAGGGCAACAACCTTTTCAAGCAGTTTTGCGCTGTCGGCGTTTTCGTAAGCTTTATCGTTATCGGGGAAGTAACAGCCAATGTCTTTCAGCCCCGCCGCGGAGAGGAACGCATCCATAACCGCGTGCAAAGCTACGTCGCCGTCGCTGTGCGCAATCAGTCCTTCGTCGCAGGGAACTTTGACGCCGCAAAGCATAACGTAATCGGCTGATTTTCCGAATGAGTGAACGTCCACGCCGAAACCGATTTTTCCGTTATCAAAGTGAAATTTTTCCAAAAGCAGCGCTCCGTCCGAAACGCTGTCGAAATCCTGTTTAAACGTAAGCTTTTTGTTTGCCGCGCTTCCGCAGTTGCAGATGCGGGCGGGGGAGACGTAACGCGAGTAAACCGAACCGTCGTCTGTAAAGGTTTCGCCGCTTTCAATTGCTTTTTCGTATGCCGTTTTCAGACCTTCCGCTTCAAAGCCCTGAGGGGTCTGAACCGAAAAAAGCGCCGTTCGGTCGGGGATATTGGCTATCCAACCGTCTTTTACAACCGCTATCGTGTCGGTTGCGCTCATTGCCGTTACCGCGCTTCCGTATTGTTTCGCACACTCTAAGCACTGTGCAAATTGCTCTACTGTCGCGTAGGGACGTGCGCCGTCGTGAATGAGTACGATTTCGCCGGTAACCTCTTTAAGCGCGTTGTAAACGCTTTCCGTACGCGTGCTTCCTCCCAATACGACTTTACAGCCGAAAGGCGCGCAAACCGCATTAATTTCCGCAAGGTCGGCGGGGGAGGAGGTGACGATTATTTCCGTTAAAACGTCGTTCGTATTTTGTTGTAAATAAAAAGAAAACGCTTTAACCCTTTTAACAGTGTAGTACAGCGCGTTGGCGCCGTAAAAGGGATAAAGCAGTTTGTTTCTTTCAAAGCCCGTGCGCTCGCCCTTGCCGGCGGCGCATATTATAACGCTTATTTTCATTATTGTTCTTCTGTTTTTTCCTCTTGCGTTTTGACTTCTGTTTCGGTCTCTTCTTTATTTTCTGTTTTATCTTCTTCGGGTTGCTGTTCGGGTTCTTCCACCTTAACGGGTGCGCCCGAAATACCGACTACGTGGTCGACGGGCATTGAAAAGGCGATGCCCTGACCTTCCGCCTTTAATCCCGCATTGCGGTACAGCGCGTGTAGAACGTCGTCCCTGATGTCGGTGGGGACGAGTATCATAACTATATCTTTGTCGGGCTGAATGGTTATATGGAAAAACTGCTCGGCTTCCTTATTTGCCGTGCCTCTTGCGTGTATAACCGTGCCGCCGCGTGCGCCTACTTCTTTCGCCGCGTCCATAACCACGTCGGAAAATCCCGCGTTTACTATACAAAATATAACTTCGTGTTTAGCTGCCATTTTATTTGCCCTCCTTAACGACCGTCTTGTTGTTGCTTAAAAATCCGAATAACAGCTTGCCTATCACGCTTGTTAAGGGGATAGTGAATGCAATGCCCTTGCCTCCCTTAACCGCGTTGAATTTTTCTTCAAGCGTGTTTAATGCGTCGGGCAGTTTGTTTTCCTGAATGACGCTGAATATAACGCTCTTGCCCGAATCCGTCAAACCGAGATAGCGCATAGTCTTAGCGTCCGCCGTGCCTTCCGCGAGGGCGATAACCTGCATATTTACGTCGAACGACTGGATTAAGTCGGCGTAATATTCCGCCTTGTTCCTGCTGACTACCGTAACCATCATTTCAAGTTTGTTGTTCGTTACGGTGTTGGGGTTTGCCGTGCGCCTTTGCTTTATAGCGGTTTTCGCGTTCTTCACGTTTTCTTTTACGGCTTTCTTTTTAGCGGTAACGTTTTCTTTTATTTTCTTTTTGGTTTCTTTTATTTTTTCAGCCATAGAATAACCTTATTTTAAATTATTGCCGAAGAAAAATTAGCAAAATGGCTTTTGCGTTAAAATTCTTCAAGGCACGCTTAGTGCTAAATTTTAATTCCGATATTACTTACTCCGAAAGGCGGCAAGGTTGAATTGATTTCAACCGTTAAGCCGACTTACGACAAGAATAAATTTCACGGCAGAGTTTTTGCTTGCAAAATATCTGCGTGAATTATTTAAAGTAGATAATCTGTTCGTCGTCTGCGGAAAGTATGCGCTTCATAGTGATGTTTGCGCGCACCTTTGCGGACATAACCGCTTTGAAACCGAGCAGCTGTATCGTTATCAGAGGAGTCATTGCAACCATTGCCACTATGCCGAAAGCAAAGCTGTAAACGCCCTCTGTGCCGTTCACCATACTGCATGCGCCTATCGCAAGGGGGAGGATAAAGCTGGAAGTCAAAGGACCTGACGCAACGCCGCCCGAGTCGAACGCTATCGCCGTATATATCTTGGGAACGAAGAATGAAAGGCCCAACGATATAAGATAACCGGGGATAAGATAGTACAGAATGGAGAACTTGAAAATAGTTCTTATCATAGCAAGCCCTATGGATATGCCGACTGCTATCGACAACGCCACAAGCATTTCAATCTTTTTTACGCCGCCGTTCGTTATCTCTTCAACCTGCTTGTTCAAAACGTGTACGGCAGGCTCTGCAAGGACTACCACCATACCGAGGATAAAGCCGAACACAACGAGAAGAGGCTGGTTGGCTGAGGCAATCTGAGTACCTAACTTAAAACCGATGGGCAGGAATCCTACCTTTACCGCAACTAGGAAAATAACTAGTCCGAAGAACGTATACCCTATACCTATTGCAATCTGAATGAGCTTTTGCTTGGGTAACTTCAAAATCGTGAATTGCAGAATAAGGAAGAATCCTACGATAAGTGCGAGTGCAAGGGCAACTTCCTTAATCGTGTCAAGGATAGTGTGACCGAAATGTGTGCCTATGTAATTACTTATATCGTAAATCGAAATGTCATATGCTCCAAGCTCGCCCTTGGTCATAAGCGAAAGCGCCATAACCGCTATAATAGGACCTACCGAGCAGAGTGCGATAAGACCGAAGCTGTTCTCGTTTGCGTCGCGTCCGCCTATCGTTGCGGAGATGCCCACGCCGAGCGCCATTATAAAGGGTACGGTGATAGGTCCCGTCGTAACGCCGCCCGAATCGAAGGAGAGGGGGATAAGAGCAAACTTTCCGTTTTCCGCAAGCATTGCGCACAGTGCGAAAAGCATAAGGTAGAAGAACATTACGAAAGCGGAAAGGTCTTTATGGAAAACTATTTTAAGTACTGCAATGACGAGGAACAGCCCGACGCCTACGCCCACCGTTATAATCAGCAGCCACTTACCTACGGTTCCACCGGCGGGCATTATGTCCTTTACCTGTTCGCCGAGTACGCTTAAATCGGGTTCGGCTATGGTTATAAGCAAACCCATCACAAAGCATACGGAAAGCAGAATGAGAACCTTTTTGGATTTTGTAAGACCCGTGCCGACGTGTCCGCCCATAGGCGTCATAGCAAGGTCTGCACCGAGGTTGAAAAGCGCGATGCCGACGATAAGTCCGACTGCGGACAGGCAAAAGGCTACCGTTTCCGTCGTCGAAAGAGAAGCGAGCGGCGTAAACGATATTATAAGTACGATTGCCGTTACCGGCAATACGGATACGATCGATTCTTTGAATTTTGACAATAAGATTTTAAACATCGGGTTTACTCTTTAATACTATTCTGATTTATTCTATGATTTCGTATAGGGATGCGGCTTCGTCTTTTTTTACGGTTTCTTTCACGTCGCACACCTTAAATTTAAGCGTGCCTTTCGCGTAAGCGATTTCCACAACGTCGCCCGCGCTTACCGCGTGGGAAGGTTTTACTTCCTTGCCGTTAATCATAACTTTGCCGCCCGCGCACGCTTCCTGCGCGACCGTTCGTCTTTTTAAAATTCGCGAAACTTTTAAAAATTTATCTATTCTCATTGTTATTTTTCTCGGTTTTGTTGTCTGGCGACGACAACAAAACACTACGATTTCAGGGCGTTGCCCTCTTTTTGCAATAATTATCGTAGCACTTTAATATTAGAAATTGCAAAAATTCACCTACTGAGGTGCAAGTATGCACAAATTGGGTACTTCGTGCGTCTGCCTCACGGCAGGCGGGCGCGCTGGCGCAAAAGCGCGGTTTTGCTTGCGCACGTTAATTATTTTATAAAATTTTACTTGCGCTGCAGTTTTTGCTTGACAGGGTTTTTTAATAGTTTTATAATACTAGTCTGTATTACAATGCGCTTTATGCCCATTTTTTGCCTTTTTGCTCTTCAAAAAGCGACAAAAACCGCCCTTGCAATAATGAAATTATACACTATATTATT
>CAYXXB010000037.1:0-13698 GCA_964468955.1 uncultured Clostridia bacterium
GCATATCCCCGTCACGAGTATTACAGAAGAATACTTTGCCAGATGCTCGGAAGGCTTGTAGAAAGCGGACAGTATCCCGCTTCCGAAATGGAAACGCTCGGCAAGATAGTGGAGGACGTCTGCTATAACAACGCCGCGGAATATTTCGGCTTTAACGAAGATTAAATTAAAATTTAAAGCGGCGGTCGCAAACGCGACCGCCGCTTTTATTTTGCTCGGATTATATCCGTATTTTATTCAGAAGCCTTAAACCGTTCCACGCGCTCGCTAAGCTCCTTTTTCCGCTCAGCGCCAATTTGCGAACACCACCCGACGGGGGAGGGGGTAAATCCGCAGTCCAGTCCGCAGTAAGAAAATCTCGCCGTCCTGTCGCGGTAAGTGTCGTTCCACTTGTCGAACAGCGCGCGGTTAATATGCGCTTCCGCGCGGCAGTCGATAAATTCGCATTTGCCGAAATCGCGCCACGGCCGCGCCAGATAAACGGAATTTTCGTCCGCGCCGCCGTCTATAAATTCGCATTCCCAGAATACGAATCCCGTTTCCTGCCGCAAAGCGTGCGCGGGCGCGGCGACGAACCCCGTTCCGCGCTTCTCTTTTACGGAAACGAACTTGCAGTTTATAAAGTACGCCTCCGCGCAGCCGAAAACGTAGTCCACCGTACCGTAAACGCGACAATTTATATAAACCTGTTTGAAATCCCCCTCCGAATACAGCTCGTCGCGGGGAATAAAACCGTCGTAATACGTCTTATCGTCCGTCAGTCCCGAATATCTTATAACTAGGTCGTCGGGGAAGGGTGCGGCGAAAAGGGAGTCCTGCCTGGAAATTATATCGACGTTTTCCGCACGGAATCCGTCCGCGTTCACCGACAGTGCGACGCACTGCCCGACTTCCTCCGGCTTGTCGTTCGCGTTTTTCACCGTAAGGTTTTTCAGCGTGACGTTTTTTCCCGTAACGCATAGGGTGTAGGTGCGGAAAGTGTTGTATTCCCGCCCGTCGGGATGTGGCTTTCGGGCGTAGTCCGCGTTCGTAAAAACCGTTGTTTCACGCCCCGCGCCGATAACGGTGACGCCGTCCGCGCATATCTTGAATTTGCCCTTATATTCGCCTTTTTCAAGATATATTGTGGTTGGTTCGGCAATTTCGGACAATATCTTCCGAATATCGTCGGAAGCTTTAACTCGTAATTCTCGCATAGTAGCAACCTCGTTTTAACAGAGAACATTATAGCACAATTTTTTTTGTGAAACAATAAAAAAAGTATTGATTTTTAAAATACCCTATGTTATAATGAATAAGCTAAATGTGATAATGTAACATTATGGCCTTGTACTTTTTGTCAAAAAATAAGAGATATGCGAAAAAACGGTTCAAGACTGATATCCATAAAACAGTATAGGGCGACGGACTTATTTATTTTCGCGTTAATACTCGCGGCTGCGGAAATGTTCGCGTTTTACGGCGCGAAGTTGCTTCCGAACGAAGCTGTTTATACTTTTTCTCTGCTAGTGCCCATAGTTCTCACCGTAATGATGAGATGGGGGTGGCAGAGCGTTATATACGCCGCGGGCGGCGGTTTGCTCGTCTGCCTTCTCAATTTCGGCAACGCGCAGGGTATTCAATACGCTTCTTATATAATAGGTAACGCGTTTATCGCTCTCATGCTTTTGCCGACTTATCTTATCGGTAAAGATAGGATAAAATCAAAGTGGTGGGGCTCGGCGTTGTTTGCGGCAGGCGGTTGGCTTTGCGTTTATCTCGGCAGGTCGGTCGTGTGGGCGCTTTACAGTCTGATATCTCCGATGCAGGGAGTAAGCGTTACCGCAGGATTTACGGCTTTTATAATCGGCGATATACTGTCGCTGTTTATGTCGGTAATCGTCGTGCTCGTCCTCCGTCGTTTGGACGGTATGTTCGAGGACCAGATAATTTATCTCAAACGGCTCGATAAAGAGCGTAGGGAGAAGATGCGCCGCGACGAGTTCGGTGACGAGCCTGTGGAAATCGACGAAGAAGCTTTAAGTATATTGAACAAACACAACGATATGTTTTGAATTAATCCGCCGGTGGTCGGAATCGTCCGTCGGTGGCTGGATAAGTAAACAAAGTTACTTAATTTATTAAGTGATATGGAGGGATAAGTGATGTTCAAACTCAAATATGACGACTTCCTTGTTTATGACGAAGCTACGGGTACTTACTCGATGCCTCAGGAACAGAAAGTCAGAGATGAGACTGAACGGAATCATTGGAAAACGACCGGGCTGACAATCTTGAAGGATTGGCGGCTTTACGTCATGTTAATTCCAATGATTTTTGTCTATCTGTTCTGGAAATACCTTCCTATGTACGAGCTTGTTGCCAGCTTTAAAACGGGCGACGAAGCGAGTGCAATCCAAAGGGATTGGGTAGGTATAACCAACTTCGTAAATCTGTTTACGATGGCGCAGTACGCGAATGATTTCTGGGCGGCGTTCAGAAATACGTTTATTCTTGCATTCTACGGCTTGCTTTTCGGCTTCCCTATGCCGATAATTCTTGCGCTCTTCTTCAACGAAGTGCGTTCGAACGTCGCAAGAAGTATTATGCAGGTTTGCGTATATCTTCCCAAATTCCTTTCGACCGTTATCGTAACCACGTTGGTTATAGCGTTGTTCAGAGGTAAATCCACCGTCAGTACCGGTGCGGATATGGGCGTCGTATCCCGTTTCCTCACGGCGATATTCGGTGCGGATTCCGCGCTCGGAACAACGGCGGCGACTAAATACGGCTTGATTTATTCGGCGAGATACTTCCGTGCGATTTACATAGTCGCTGATTTGTGGGAGCACGCCGGTTACGACTCGATAGTATTCTTCGCGGCGGTAATAGCCGTTTCGCCAACTTCATACGAGGCGGCGCAGATAGACGGCGCGGGCAAGATGCAGCAGATGCGTTACGTCGTTATCCCCAGCATTCTTTCCACCGTCGTAATTATGCTTATTATGAAGATGGGCTCGCTGCTTTCCATAGGCTATGAAAAGCTGTACCTGTTCTGCCCGTCCTCGAACTACGATAATTACAAAGTAGCGAACGTAGTTTCCACGTTGTCCAACAGCTGGAACAACGAATTCGGTATCGCGGCGGAAATGATGAACAACTTAATCGGTATGATTCTGGTAATCGGTTCCAACTTCATAGCGAGAAGAGCTTCCAACGTTTCGTTGTACTAAGAGGGCGTTATGAAAAGAAAATTAGAAGTATCGGAATTAATATTCAAAATAGTAGCATACGTCGTGCTTATCGTGTTCGCGCTTCTCTGCGTATATCCTTTGTTATACGCCCTCGGGGCGTCGTTCAGCTCGGGCGAAGCGATGAACAATAGCCAGGTCGTTCTTTGGCCTATGATAGGAACGGCGGAAGAGGGGTTCAATTTCGGTTTCTCCATAGAGGCGTTCAAATACGTTGCTGTAGATAAAGGAAATGAATTCTGGGTATCTTACGCAAATACGCTGTTTATGTGCGGAGTAGGTACTATATGGTGTATGTTCTATACCATTCTCGGCGCATACGCTCTTTCCAAAAAGAGACTTATGGGCAGGAAGGCTTTCAACTTCTTCCTCGTATTCACGATGTGGTTCTCGGCAGGTATAGTACCCCAGGCACTCAATTACAGCAATACTGGTAACTTCTTTGCTTCACTCGTCGGTTCTGCTTATGACCAAATCGACCTTAAATGGCTCGTTATCATAGCGATGGGTATGAACGCGACTAACCTTATATTATTAAGAAACGCGTTTGAAGGCGTTCCCTCCGAAATAGAGGAGGCGGCGAGAATAGACGGCGCTACCGAATTCCAGATTCTTACGCAGGTATTCATTCCCATGAGCAAGGCAACCATCGCGACGGTTGCGCTGTTCTTCGGAATTTCCCGTTGGAACGGATATTTCTGGGCACAGAAGGTAATACCCTCTACGCAGAGCTATTCGTGGCCCGTACAGGTTTATATAAGAACGTTCATAAACGAGTGGACGGACCTGACCGGCGGACCTTTGGAAGGTAACGTGTTCAGCGATACGCACGATTTCAGCGAACTATCGGTAGTTTACGCGATGGTCGTCTGCGGCGTTATACCTATTCTCGTAATTTACCCCTTCATTCAGAAGTATTTCGCGAAGGGCGTAAATATGGGCGGCGTAAAAGAGTAATTTTTGTAATAATAAAACAGTTTAAATTCGGGAAACCGGTTTAATAAAAAGTAAATAAAATAAGGAGAAAAATAATGAACAAGACAAAAAAACTGGCTGCTG
The DNA here is from genome assembly GCA_964468955.1 of uncultured Clostridia bacterium. GTDB lineage: Bacteria > Bacillota > Clostridia > Christensenellales > Borkfalkiaceae > Coproplasma. The sequence goes on from CAYXXB010000037.1 coordinate 4,290, forward strand.
TTGCTGTTGCTGTAGTTATGGCAAGTTCGTTGGCTGCTTCCGTTACCGCTTGCGGCGGTACCCCGGAGCCCGACCTTTCCGATATAACTCTTAACATCAACGTTGGCGACAAGAACAATAGGTCGATAAGCTTCAAGTACGGTGAACTTCTTTCCGGTACCGTTAAGCTTCCCGATGGTAAGAACTATACCTCGTCCGACCTTAAACCCGCTTGGAAAGCATTCGAATCCATGGTAGGTTGCAAGTTCAACGACGTATGGCAGAACGATTCCAACAAGCTTAAGAACGCAAGCGAGAGCACGACGAGCTCCGGTAACCTTGCGGCTATGGATATTATCACCGACGGTGCTACCAATATATCCACTTACAGCGAAAAGCTCCTCAACATCAACGAGCATCTTGATAAAATGCCTAACTACAAGGCGTTCCTCGATGCGAACCCCATCGTTAAGCTCTCGCTTACGTCCAATACCGTAACCGGTGAAATGTACTACGTTCCTTATTTCGACGGCAACAACGACATCGAAAAATACGAACTCTTCAAAGTAAACTGGGTACAGGCTCTTCTTGACAGCGCGGAAGGCGCAGGCGACGAAGGAACGACCTTCAAGTCCCACGCAGAAACCAAGCAGGCGAAGGCTGCCGATTATGCAGGCGTAGTTGCAACTGCTCCTTCTATCGAATCTTTCATGGGTCAGACCAGCAGCTGGTCCACGGACGTTCTTTCCAAAGACGGCGTTAAGATTGCTAACGGCATAAAGATTGATTATGACAAAGCACTTACGGCTGCAAAGGGAACCACCGGTCTCGGTGCGGCTTATAGCACGGCGGTAGGTGCGGCTTATAACGGCACGAGCGGCAATATCGTAGATATTATGAACGCCGCAATCACCGCTAAGCAGGGCGAAGTTAAGGGTAAAGACCTCCTTGCAATGCTCAAAGAATATATCAAAGTTGCTTACTATGCGGCAGACGGCACGACTCCTTTCTATACCCAGGAAGGATATAAGCTTTCCGACGTATTCGTAGGTTATGCTGCGGCTTGGGACGTTGACCTTTACGCTGCGCTCGGCAGAGCTCTCGTAACGAACCCTTCGCTCCTTAAATCCGGTAAAGATGGCAATTCGATTGGCGGTACCGGTGCTACTGCACTTACCGACTTGTATCTCCTTTGCGCTCGTCAGAACAACATGCAGAGAATGATTGATGATATATCGTTTGTAGGTCAGCTCTACGGTGTTCGCGGTCTCGAAAGCAAGAACCTTTACAGCTATATCGACAGCGACGGTTCTTTAAAGGACCCTCGTCAGAATTACGCAACTTACGATGCGTTTGCTAAATTCCACGGCTTCTGGAACGAAGGCTTGGTAACCGACGGTGCTGACGGCTCCAACGGCTCCCAGTCCTATTACACGGCAAAAACGCCTGAGGCGCTTTCCACTTACGACTACGTTAATACGCAGACGCCCGGCGGCTTCCAGACTGCTGGTCAGTCTTCTACGAGCTATGCTCTCGAAGAAGGTTACAACTATAGCCCCGTTATTACTCCCGTATCCAAGTGGAACGACGGTCAGGCTAAATATATGAGATTTACCGAATCCTGGCGTACCACCAAAGACACCGGATTCTGCATCCCTAAGGAAAACGTTACGGGTACAAACGCTAAGAAGTTAGACGCTGTTCTTAAGTTTATCGACTGCATGTTCTCTAACGACGGACAGATTCTGTTAACTTACGGTCCTAAGGCTTCTTCCGCAACGGCTAACGACGGTTACTGGTACAATCCCGAAGCTACCGCTGAGCAGATTGCGGCAGGTCAGTATTTCGAATACGAAGGCAAGAAGCTTTATTCCGACGTTGAATACAGCGGTGTATATCAGCCCAAACTTACGCAGGCTACTTACGATGCATATTACGGCAAAGAAGTAAACGGCTTCAAATTCGACGGCAAGGGCGTTCGTTACTACGGTACTCAGCAGACTGCTCCCGCAGACGCTGCTACGAATAAGAAGGGTGGTACTATCCCTGCAGGTACGAAGTGTATCGGCGCTAACGGCGAAGACGTAGATGCTCCTGCAACTTATCCCGCAGATAAGCTCGGTGTTTCCGGCGGCTATCTCGTAGATGCTTCCGGTAACCCCGTAGGCGTTAAGGGTACTCGTATAATCGATAAATCCGCTAACCAGTGGACGACGAACTCGACCCTTAACTACACCAACTTTGCCCGCTACGTCATGGGTTCCGCACTTCCCCTCGGCAATAAGCTTCAGTCTTTCGAATTCCAGCTTACTTCCGAAATGGGCAGAAATGGCGCTCTTATAGTTGACAAGGCTATGAAAGAAGGCGTTGTTCTTCACACCGAAAACAAGATGACCACCAATCCTTGGTACACCGTAGTTCCTACCGTTCTTCCTTATACCAAGAATGATAAGACTGCTCTCGATACCACTCATAAGGACGTATTCCAGAACGGTCAGGGTAACGTATTCTCGAACAACAAGAACGACGATACCAACTTGTTCTTCCAGATTATGAAGTTCGGTTATGATGCAGAAAAGATTACTGCCGGCAATTCGACCTTCAACAGCCTCAACCTCACCGGAACGACTTCTGCTGAAGCAATCGTTACCAGCCTTAACACGGCGTTCGGTTTCAATGCTTACGTAAATATCAAGCAGGGTGCTTGGGACAGAGATAAGGCTTATATCAACGGCTAAGTCAAGAACTAACATTTTATAGACATTCAGAACATCGTTTGCAATGCGCCCGCCTTTGCGGGCGGGCGCTAAGCAAACAAATTTGGGGAAAGTGATATGAAAACTCAAATGAGGTTCCAAAAGATATTAACGCTTGTAACGCTTATTACGGCGGCGCTTGCGATAGTACTTGCGTTATTATATTGCAGCGGAGTAATAGATGCTGCGATGTATTACACTACGGAATATTACGAAATCGCTCGTGATCCTATAGGAGCGGACGGTTTGTTTGAATTTACGCAGGGAGCAAATGACTTTCTTGTTATAATAAGTATAGTTTTACTTCTTGCAGTAGTACTTTTATACATAATGGGTTGCAACAAACAGAGGAATTATTATAAGTCTAATTACGTTGCAATAGGCATTTTTGCCGCGATTGCCGCGGTAGCTGCCATTTCTTGGCTGGTTGTCGTATCGATTACTTTGGCAAAAGTAGGCGCGTTGGATTTCCAGAAATGGTATGATTTGGCCTATGAAATGAAAGCTGATCCCAACACCGGCGAAATGTATTACGTAAATACAAATCCTCATTATTCCGAAAGCGTGGCAACGCCCGTTCTCGGCATAATATTAAGTCTTTTAGTGCTTGCGGAAGTAGGTGCTTGGGGATACAACTTACTTTGGAAAATAAAACTCATGAAAGGTGAGAAAGAACTCATCGCAAATGGGTTAAATAAGGAGGTTGCCTGATTATGTCCAGAAAAGATTTAACGAATAATCAAAAGATTGTTCAGGACGATATCCTCCGTTATAAAAAGAATAAATTTGCGGCGATGCTCGCATTGCTCGCGCTCGTGTTTAACTGTCTGTACTTTATGCTCTTTTACAGCGTAAACCAGAACACTTTATATACGATGCTTATAGGCGGCTCGGTTATTTTGAACCTTTTGGTACTTTTAATGGGCTTCTTCGCTTCGGAAGGTATCAAAGGCTATAACAAAAAGTTTTCGTACTTGCTGTTAGGGCTCGGCGTAGTTCAGTTCGTAAGAATATTTATCTATCCTACTATCGGTATGGCTAACGGCTGGCTCGAAGGTAACTTCTATTTCGAAATTCCTATGAGCAGCGCGGCGAACGGAACGTTCTTTATCATATATCTTGCGCTTTCCAGCGCATGTTTCATCGGTTCGGCTGTTCACGGCTACATCGTTGCCAGCAGATTGGAAGCTTTCCAGGCAAAAATCGACAGCGGTGAAATTAATATCGACGAAACGCTTAAAGAGATGGAAGAAAACGGCGGCGCACCTTCCGCAGAAGAAAGCGGTGCTGCGGCATCGGTTGCAGAAACCGCGGTCGTTGCAGAAGAGCCCGTTGTGACCGAAGTTTCCGAAGAAAAGACGGAAGCAGAAGGGGAGGGCGAAAATGGCTAACGTTCAGTTACAGCATATAGAAAAAATATACGACGGCGGCGTTCAGGCGGTTTGGGATTTCAATCTCGACGTTCAGGACGGTGAACTCATAGTTTTGGTAGGACCTTCCGGTTGCGGTAAGTCCACGACCCTCAGAATGGTTGCTGGACTTGAAGATATTTCGCGCGGTAACCTCATAATCGACGGTAAGGACTGCACGAGGCTTCCCCCGAAAGACAGAGATATTTCGATGGTTTTCCAGAACTACGCGCTGTACGGTCATATGACGATTTACGAAAATATGGCTTTCTCGCTTACTCTCCGCAAGGAAGACAAGCAGCTCATACATAGAAAAGTTATGGCGGCGGCGGAAATACTCGACCTCAAATCGCAGCTCAACAAAAAGCCCAAACAGCTTTCCGGCGGTCAGCGCCAGCGTGTTGCAATGGGAAGAGCAATCGTCCGTAACCCCAAGGTGTTCCTTTTCGACGAACCCCTTTCCAACCTCGACGCGAAGCTCCGCGGCTCAATGAGGCGCGAGATAATGCTTCTTCATAAGAGATTAAATGCGACGATGATGTACGTAACACACGACCAGACCGAAGCTTTGACGCTTGCGGACAGAATCGTTTGTATGTCAATGGGTCACGTTCAGCAGATAGGTAAACCTATCGACCTTTACGAGCACCCCGCTAATACGTTCGTTGCTACTTTCATAGGACTTCCTCCTATGAATATGTTCGAAGGAAAGGTAGAAAACGGCAATTTCGTTTCGGAATTGTTTACCTATCCTTTAAACGCCGCTCATAAAGAACTTTTAAAAGATTACGAAGGCAAAGAGATTATCCTCGGCGTTCGTCCCGAAAATATTGTCCGCGAAGGGCACGTTCCTTTCACCGTTACCAACAACGAAAACCTCGGTATGAACACTTTGGTTCACGGCAAAATCGGCGGTTCCAAGATTGTCGTTTGCAAGTTCGCGGAATGGTGCAACTATAAATTCGGCGACGAAATCAAGCTCGGCTTCGATGAAGAGCGTATGCACTTCTTCGATAAAGAGACTACGCTGGCTATCAGATAAGGAGGAACCGTTATGGAAAATGAGAAAACCGCAACCGTTGAAGAAGCGGAAGCAGTAGAAACGGCGGCTGTCGAAGAGCCCGTGGCTAGCGAAGTCGAAGTAACCAAACCCGAAACCGTAAAAGCGGAAGCAGCCGCGCCCGAAAAGAAGAAAAGTGATTTCGGCGCGAAGTTCAAAGAATGGGGAAGAAAACAGATAGTTTCGCTCAAAAGGAAACCTCAGAGAATAGCTTTTATATTCTTTATTATCTCTTCTGTAATTTATCTTATAGGACTTAATACGTTCTCTCCCGGTCCTGTTAAGGATTTCCCCGCAGGTGAGAATCTCGGACTTTGCATATTTATCAATGCGTTGTTCTCGATACTTATCCTCGTGTTGTTTATGAACTCCTTCCCTAAGCGCGGCATCGCGTACAAGAAGGGTGGCAAGAAATACAGTATAAACTTTATTATGCTTGCCTTGACGTTCGTGTTCCTTGCGGCTATGATTTACTTTGACGTAATGTATTATCAGAACACGCTTAAATGTATTGCGGGAAGTGAATCGAAGTTCTTTAATTCAATGGAAGTTGCAAACAAATACGAACCTTATTGGAGTAAAGCTTTCAGAGAAAGACCCGAGCTTGTTTCCGACAGCTATAAAGGCTATCTTATCGGCTCGCTCGAACTTACAATCGTTCATATAGTATTCCTCGGTATATCCGCCGTTCTTCTTGCGACGATGCCTCTCTATAAGAAGCTTATCCTTAAGATAAACACTTCGAAAGAGATTGCAAGCTCCGACTTGAAGGAAGTTATCGAAACGGAAGAAGATTAACTATTAAAAATAACTTGATGATAACCGGCAAGTTTTCTTGTCGGTTATTGTTAAGAATAAGGGAAAAATGTCAAAAAAAAAGAAGCAAGACAAAGAAACAACCATCGAAAATTATTATGATTTGAAAACCAAAGAGGTTGACGAACTTGTCTCGGCATTAAAGGGTGAGGACGTATCTCAAAATTCTGAACCCGTAACTACTAACATTGAGGAAATCACCGGCGAAAACACTAACGCTAAGCCCGGCTCGCGCAAAGCGGAATTCGACCCGTATAAAACCGATAAATTTGCAAGGATACCCGCGTGGGTCAAGGCTCTGTTTATTAAATTCTGGTTTGCGGGCGCGGTTTGCTTCTTTGTCAATATGGGTCTTGCGATGGTCATATCCGACCCGCTCGACCTGCTCGTCATAGACGGCGTAGTTTTGGGAATTATGACCGACGTATTGGTCAACCCGATTTTCCGTCTGCTCGAATCCTCGGATAAAGAATACAACAACTTTATGATGTTCCCTTTTCCCTTAAAGAAGTTTTGGACGCTGTTCACGAATATTGCGTACTACGTAGTAGTTTTGTTGGGCGTTCTCGGAATTTACTTTTTAATGGACGAGTTCTGGGGACTTGGCGTTTACGTAGAACCGCTTTTATTCGGGTTATTCGCGCTTATAATCGATATGGCGTTTATAGGTATTAAAGATTTAATAGTATTTCTCGTCAAGAGGGCGAAAAGAGAAAAGGTAGAAGTGGAGGATAGCATAGATGTTTAAAAAGCTTTTTGTGTCCGCCGTTTCGGCGTGTTTTGAGTTAGACAATAAAAATCCTTATTACAGCCCCGAAAAGTACAGGGTGCTGTTAAACGGCGCAGAGGTCGGCGGCGAACGCGACAGCAACGTGTTCTCGCTGTTCAATCTGACCCCCGACACCGAATACGAGGTGGCGATAACTTCCGAAAATCACACCGTTAAATTCCGTACGGACAAGGAAACGGGAGTTGTGAACGTGAGGGAAATCGGCGCGAAGGGCGACGGCGTTTCGGACGATACCTATTTCGTTCAGATGGCTATCGACAGCTGTCCCAAGGGCGGCAGAGTCGTTATCCCCGAAGGCAGCTTTTACGTTCGCCCCATCGTTTTAAAGAGTGATTTAACGCTTGAAATCAAGGCTGGCGGCGAGCTTCTCGGCGATATAATCGAGGAGCATTACCCCTATATCCCCGGCAAAATCGAAGAAGACGGCGAGGAAGACGTTCTGGCTACCTGGGAAGGCAACCCCTATCCCTGTCATCAGTCGTTCGTTTCCGCGTACCGCAAAAAGAATATAAAAATCGTCGGCGAAGGCGCGATAAACGGCAACGCGGACAAGTCCACCTGGTGGGCTGTTCCCAAAGGCAGAGCGGTTGCCCGTCCCCGCCTCGTTACGCTGAACAAGTGCGAAAACGTCGTTTTCCACGGCGTAACCTGCAAAAATTCGGGTGCGTGGAATCTGCATCCCTTCTTCTCTAAAAATCTCGGCTTCTACGACCTTCGGGTGGAAAACCCCTACACGGGTCCCAACACCGACGGGCTCGACCCCGAAAGTTGCGACAACGTTCAGATTGTCGGCTGTATTTTCTCCGTCGGCGACGACTGCGTGGCGATAAAGTCTGGCAAGCTCTATATGGGCTCGAAGTATAAGACCCCCGCGAGCAGGCACACGATAAGGAACGATTTGTTCCGTCACGGGCACGGCGCGATAGTTCTCGGCAGCGAGATTTCGGGCGGCGTTAAGGATTTAACCGTATGCCAGTGCGTGTTCACCTATACCGACCGCGGACTTAGAATTAAGTCGCGCAGGGGCAGAGGCAAGGATTCGATAATCGACGGCGTAACGTTCGAAAATATCAAGATGATAAACGTTATAACTCCGCTCGTACTTAATATGTACTATTTCTGCGACCCCGACGGTCACACCGAATACGTTTATTCGAGGGAGCGCCGTCCCGTCGGCGACGACACGCCGTATATGGGCAAATTCGTGTTCCGCGATATCGAATGCGTTGACTGCGAATGTATGTGCGCGTACTTCGACGGACTCGTCGAACAGCCCGTTAAGGAAATCGTACTCGAAAACGTAAGCTTTGCGTTTAAAGAGGACGCGAAAGCATACGAGCCGGCGATGCTCGAATTCGTGGACAAGTACTGCAAGGCGGGAATTTATATAGACAACGTTGAAAAGGTAACGCTTAAAAACGTTTCGTTCAGCGGCGTCGAGGGCGAGCATATTATCAAAAAAAATTGCGGAAAAGTAACGGTTAAATAACTTTAAGAGGACTTATGGATTACAAAATTATTGACAAGTACATTGACAGGTTAATAGACGAAACGAAGCCCGAAGCCCCTATCTGGAATATCGAAAATATCCGTCAGGGCAAAAAACCCGCCTGGAACTACATAGACGGCTGTATGCTTAATTCGCTGTATAGCATTTATAAGCAGACGGGCAACGAGAAATATTTCGATTTCATCGATAATTTCGTGGATTATTACGTCTTCGACGACGGCTCTATAAGGGGATATAAGGTCGAAGATTACAACGTGGATAATCTCAACGAGGGCAGAATACTTTTCGATTTGTACCGCGAAACGGGCAAAGAAAAGTATAAAAAAGCGATTGAATTGCAATATACTCAGATACAGGGACAGCCGAGAACGGAAAAGGGCAACTTCTGGCACAAGAAGATTTACCCGAACCAGGTATGGCTTGACGGTCTTTATATGTTGCAGGTATTCTATACCCGCTACGAAACCGAATTTAACGGCGGCAAAAACTATCCCGACATAGTAAAGTGTTTCAACAACGTTTACGAGAATATGTACGACAAGGAAAAGCGCCTTTATTACCACGGTTGGGATTGCAGTAAAAAGGCTTTCTGGGCGGACAAAGAAACGGGCTGTTCCAAGAGCTTCTGGCTGCGCGCAATCGGTTGGTACACCGTAGGTCTTGCCGACGTTCTGGGCTATATGGCGGAAGGTGCGGCGGAAAGAGTTAAGCTCGCCGAAATTTTCAAGACGACCATAGAGGGGCTTGAAAGATATATCGACCCCGAAACGAAAATGCTTTGGCAGGTTGTGGATAAAGTCGGCGCGGCGGGCAACTATCCCGAAACCTCCGGCTCGGCAATGATTGCCTACGCGATGATGAAGGGCGCAAGGCTCGGGCTCGTCGATAAGCGTTTTGCCGAAGTGGGCAGGTCGGTATTCGACGGCATCTGCGAAAAATATCTTACAGTAAACGACGGTAAGCTCAACCTCGGCGGAATATGTCTCGTTGCGGGACTCGGCCCCGAAACGAACCCTCGCAGAAACGGCACTTTCGAATACTATATTTCCGAACCCGTCGTAGAGAACGACGCAAAGGGTACGGGACCGT
>CAYXXB010000038.1:0-13454 GCA_964468955.1 uncultured Clostridia bacterium
TATATCGTGTAAAGCGACGTCATCATACAGCCGTCTTTGTAATTCCACGCGTGCTTTTTGCCCTGACGGATGTTTTCTATATTCCAGATGGGCGCTTCGGGTTTTGTTTCTTCTATCAGTCTTTGAATGTATTTGTCTATAATTTCGTAATTCATTTCCAAATTCCTTAATGCTTGCAACAATTTTATCTCGGCAAGGCTTACCCTACGTTAAGCTCTCCGCAGTTTTTCCTTATTATTTTTTCACCTTCAACGCCTTCGAACGTCACGTTTTTAAGCGTTAATTTTTCCACATTATCCGCGTATATTCCCTCTTTGCAGTAATCGCGCACAAATTCCAGCATAGCCGGCTTATTGGGCTTAGCGTCTGCCTTGAACGAGAAGCTTACGTTTTCGAGAATGATTTCCTTTACAGGTTGTTCCACAAGTCCGTCGAAGTACGCGCACATACACTCGCACTCAGTGCAGTCGATGTCCCTGAATACAAACTTGCCCATATACGGCGTGTCGTCGCCGACGGGGTGCTTTTCACGCGAATAGACGTATTCCGTGTGTCCGTCGGGGTCGCAGAAATAGTAGAGATTAATGACAAACGGAGTGATTACGTTTATCATTTTGATGTTTTCAAATACTACGCCGTCGATTATGCAGTCTTTACCTCTGCCGCGGCGTGATTTAATTCTAAGTCCTCTGTCCGTATGCTTGAACACACACTGACAAACGGTGAGGTTTTTAACTCCTCCGCTTATTTCACTGCCGAGTACGATTGCGCCGTGTCCGTCCTGAAACAGGTCGTTGCGTATCGTATGGTGATTTGCGGGAGTTTTATATTTCGAACCTAAGTACAGCTTGCCCGATTTTAAAGCAACACAGTCGTCGCCGACCGAGAATACGCAACCGACTATTTCAACGTTGTCGCAGCTTTCGGGGTCAAGGCCGTCGGTATTGGGACCCGTGTACGGATTCTGCACCCTGATATCGTAAAAACCGAGATTATTAGAGAAGAACGGATGAAGATTCCACGCCGCCGAATTTTTGCACGTTACGCCGTGGAAATACACGTTTTCACACTTGTTAAGCGTAACTAGTCTAGGACGGGCTACCTCTCTGCCCTTGGGTTTTGCCCACCAAGTTGAGTTATCGGCATTGCCGTTAATCGCGCCTTCGCCAACGATTTTTATATTTTTCTGCCTGCGGGCGGATACGAACGACTGATGACAAGGATAGGGATTGCCTTCCCAAGTAGCAAGTACTTCTTCACTGCCGTCCTCTAAATCTATTTTAGCGGGTACGAACGGATAATGCTCTTCTACGATATCGCCGAGCAGTTCGCCACCCTTGCGAATTTCCAAAGTTATATCCGATACAAGAACTATGGGACGGACGTAGAAGCTGCCCGCGGGGATTATTACTCTGCCTCCTTTGGGGCAGCTGTCGATAGCCCTCTGAACGTAGTATGTATCTTCCGAAACGCCGTCGCCCTTCGCTCCGAGGTCCTTGACGTTGATAGTTGCAGTTACCTTATCCGTGCGGAAAGTTATGGTGAAATCACCCAAAGTCGTTCCTACGGTGTACTCGGTGTCGGGTTCGAGATTGAACAGCGAAAATACGTTACTGTCTTTCTCTTCGTCTATCACCTTTCCGTTTAAAATTACTCTATATTTCTGCGGGCTGTAATAAGGGTTGGTATTCTCCAACTCGAAGCACGCGGATGAACAGGATACGAAAAGCTTTTTAAACATCTGCAATTTCCTCCTCTTTGTTTTTCTTAGTTCGTTTTACAAGAAATACTATTAAGTCTTTTATTCCGATAAACGCCATATCCACTATAACGCAAAACGTACCGAAAAGCAAGGGTTCTACGCCTAAATGAGCTATTGCCTGCGTATGAAAGGCATAATTTAAAAGCATATTCAAGCCAATATACACGCCGTCAACGCAGAGCAAAACTATTAGATAATATATGATATTAGTAAAAAACGTCCAGAACACTTTAAACGGAAATGGAAACATAATATAAGGATTGTATTCCTTTCTGTCCGATTCCAAATAACCGAATATGGGATTGATAAGCACATCGACAACTATACCTAGAACAACTCCACATAAAACAGCCGAATCGAGCGAATCAAGCCGCAATCCCCACATAATAAAGAAACATACACAACCAGCAAACCACCATTTAATAAATATTGCTTTTAACCAAACGGGCAATGCAGACAGCTTATCTCGCCTGTAAGGGTCAAACTCGGCTTGCTTTGAACCAGCTTTAGCTTTTTGCTCTTCGCCTGTTATTTCAGCTATATTAGTAGTCAACGGTTCAAGATCTTCTTCGTTCCCATCACCTTTAAGCGCTGAAATAAGTTCGTCCATCTGCTCGGTTTTTAAGTCGTAAAAATCTTCTATTGTCGTTTCTTTATGTTGCTTTTTCTTCTTTGCCATACCATTTATATAAATAACCGACAAAAATAAATTTTTGTCGGTTACTAAATTTTATTCAATAACATTTATTACTTAGTCTTCTTCGACATCAATAACTTCTTTAATTTCGTTGGATGCAACTTCTTTCTTCGTATTGATCATATTAATCAATCTCTTGTACAACGGCAACGTTGCAAGAAGAAATGCGCAAATTCCTACCAGTACGATATGAACGATCGCAAGCCTGAGAGATTTTTCAATATACGGCATCGTATTCAAAACCGCTTGGGTAAGATTAGACTTACCATATACATAGTCTTTCATCTGAATGTAATAAACTACATCGCATGCAATTATTACAGCCATGAAAACGAATAACAATGTAATAAATATTATATTAGGCTTCTTACGTTTAGGGAAAGCGCTTCCGAACAGAGCTAAAATGAGTATCGACACAAGAGTATTTACAAATACTACCAATCCGCACCACTCTGCCGCAGAGTTTGTATTTATTGTATTTGAAAATGTAAACAACCAAATAAGCCAAAGTGCAGTTGTTATAAATAACGCAACTAAAACAATGGATTGGGGACTTCTTTTTAGTCCAACCACTTTTTTACGCGCCCATTCTTTTATTGCAGCACCTGCTTTGCAAAGCCACCTTTTTAACTTAACGCCAAATTTCTCTTTTGGTGCTTCTTCAGCAACGACTTCCTGTGCGGGTTTTTGAGCTTCAACTTCCTGAGCTTCCTGTACAACTTGTTCGGTCTGAACTGCTTGCTCTTCAAGAGCTTCTGTTTCGGGTTGAACTTCTACTTTCATATCTTCAGCCATTTCAATCCCTCCTTACCTTATCGCTTGCGTAGTTTCAGCATCGAAGAAATGCATCTTATCCGTTTCAAAACCAAGGTTTAAAACGTCGCCGAACTTATAGTTGCACCATTCGGCAAACTTACAAACAACTATCTTTGTGCCGTTGATTTTGCCGTGAACCAAAGTATTCATACCAAGATTCTCGTTGTTGGTTACGTTGAAAGGAACATTGCCGTTTCTCGTCATATTTTCGGGACGAACGCCGAGAACAACCGACTTGCCTTCGTAATCTTTGAGTAAAGTTATCTGCTCAGCAGTCAGAGGATACTCAAACAACTCACTTACAAATTTGCCACCCTCAATTTTGCCGTCGAACATATTCATAGGAGGAAGTCCAATGAAAGTTGCAACAAATGTATTTGCGGGTTTCTCGTATAAGTCGATAGGCTCGCCTATCTGCTGAACGTGTCCCATAGACATACATACAATTCTATCCGCAAGCGTCAAAGCTTCGGTTTGGTCGTGCGTAACGTACATCATTGTAGCATTAAGCTTTTTGTGGAGAAGCATCAATTCTCTTCTCATCGAACCGCGGAGCTTTGCGTCAAGGTTGGAAAGAGGTTCGTCGAACAAAAACAACTTGGGATTACGGACGATCGCACGGCCGATTGCCACACGCTGTCTTTGTCCGCCGGAAAGCTGCTTGGGCTTTTTATTAAGCTGAGTCTTCAAATCAAGAATTTCAGCCGCCGCCATAACTTTACGGTGAATTACCTGCTTATTCTCTTTACGAAGGGTAAGCGAGAACGCCATGTTTTCGTAAATAGTCATATGACCATACAGCGCGTAGTTCTGGAAAACCATCGCTATATCTCTGTCTTTAGGGGGGAGACGGGTACAATCCTTACCATCTATCATCAACTGACCGTTGGTAATATCTTCAAGTCCCGCGACCATTCTAAGGGTAGTGGACTTGCCGCAACCTGAAGGTCCTACAAGGACTATAAATTCGCCGTCGTGAATGTCAAGATTGAAATCCCAAACAGCCTGAACGCCGCCGTCATAAATCTTCTCAATATGATGTAAATTAACCTCGGGCATCAGTTTTCCTCCTTTGCGGCTTCAACCGACTGCATTTCCGCATCAGCTTTTACTTGCATTACATCTTCTTCTTTGTCAAGTTTAGCGAGGAATTCATCAATATTAAACTCACCGCTTTCAATAGAAGCCGTAAACTTTTCAAGCTGAACAATGCGAATATAGCTTAAAACAGCCGAAGCAATAAGGCATGCAGCCGAAGCAAGTAAATAAACAAGAAGAATTGTAAATTCAATACCGTTTACGCCGGGGGTCTTATCCGTCAAACCAAAATAGTTAACATTTAACAAATTGTTACGTAAACCATAAAGAGGATAACCGAAAATTCTGAATACTTGGAAAACTGCCAAAACAAGCAGTACTATACAGAACTTTTTGTTATATCCCTTAACGCCTTCGGAAGAAAGGAATGTCGTAAGTAACATAACCAATGTGAGCAATACGGAAATTCCTATTTCCATCGAATAGAATTTAGTATACTCACCAGTTGAAAATACGGACGTTTTATATCCATAGAGTAACATAAAGTACAAGCAATTGAATACCAAGCCAAGCAATGCAAGACCTGCACCAAGCTTGTTCTTCTTATATCTGGAAATGTCGCTGTCCAAGATCTTCTGATTTTCGGTCTTTTTCATCACGCCACCTCCTTTATTAAGCCATTAGCAAGGAGTTCTTTTTCTCCTTTCATAAGCTTTATTTTCCAAATCAAGTTTAATGTCCAAACAACGCCATTAGCAATAACTATTAGGCTTACCAAGAAACCAAGAATGAACATAAGAGGCGATTTAGACACTTCGTAATAAGTTCCGTTATCAGCTTTTAAAACCTCGATAAGTTTTTCAAGCCCTGCCCAATCAACCTCGCCGTAGAATTTGCCCATAAGCACTGCCACAAAAATAAATGTGAACAGACCTACAAAAGCACTCATAATCACGTTAAGAGCAACCGAAACATAATTGGTTATGTAATAATTACGGCGTTTATTACAAGATGTAATGAAAAGCGTAACCGTTATCAAAATATAAACAATAGCAACTACCACCAATATATTGATAAACGTTTGAGCAGGCAACAAAAAGCAATCCGCACCGCTATACCGCTTTGACGAAACGGCATCTGCCGACTTTCTGCCGAGGTAAAACATGAGTCCCTGACCCGACAGATTACCACTGAAGAATATTAACGCATATACAAGTACAAGTGCGCTTATTATGAGCGAGACAAGCGTTAATATTTTTTGGAATTTTATTTGTGTTTTCATACCTTTCCCCACAAAATTTTGTTATCCGCCCGCCCGAAGACGGGCGGATAACCGTTAAAATTTGTTTGTCTTATTGAGACTTGTACTCTTATTAGATGTTGTAGAAGTCTTTAAGAAGCGTCCAACCATTGCGCATGATTGACAATCTCTGATTCATACCAACAGAATCAAGCCAAGTAACTAACTGAGCGCCCGTAGTGGTTTGAGCATACGTACCGCCGAGTGTATCCGTTCTGCCACAAGGCTTAGCGGAAGAACCAAGTCCGTAGTATACCATATCAATTGCGATGTTCGTAATCTGACCAACGCCGGAGTTATTGTAGAAATATCTGCCGGAAAGGTTCGTCTGGTTGGAATCATCTTTCAAGATAGCCTGATCGCCTGTGGAAAGAGGCAGAGCTGTAGGAACAATCCAGTACCAAGTGGATTCACCCTGATCAAGAGTAAGCTTAACGTGCTTTAATGTGCCGTTAAGGATCGTCTTTGCTACGGTTGCAGCGCCGTCAAGTCCGCACTGAGCCGTTGCCTGATATTCATAGCCCTGATCCTTATTACCAACGGGAAGCGTAGAACCAATGAAGTAACGCGCATAGTTAGTGTAGTTGCCTACCTGATTGATTTTAATGTTGCCGTCATTCTGTTTAATTTCCTGACCAGCAACGGAAATCTTCTTGCCCTTATAGAATTGGTCGTTCAAATCGGTTACCTTAGGTACCTGTCTGCCGTTGTAATCAAGACCCGTCCAAACTTTGCCCTGATATACGAAGCACTGATCTTTATATTCTGCTTTAACTTCGTACTGCGCAGGAACGTTGCCGTATGCGTCTGCAACCTTGGTTGCTACGGTATTCAAAGCCAAAGAGGATTCATCAGCATACCACCAGCCGTCAACAGTAGTCGTGTTGTTAGTGGACTGAGGACCATAGCTCAACAAGATCTGTCCGTCGCTAGAGAACATATAATCGATGAACGTAAGAACTGCGGAAAGCTTATCGGCGTTGTTCTTAACTGCCTGTAAAGGAACCGCAAAGCCCGTGTTCTTAACCGAACGCCAGCTTTCGGTAAATCTCATAATATCGGTACGGTTACCGTCGCCGTCAACGTCCCACTTGGAAACAGCGGTTACGATAGGTCCGAAGTTGTACTTCGCCGTGTCAGTTGTGCTGATGCCGGGCTTAGTCTGCGTCTGAACATAGTCATGAAGCATCATTGTTCTGTCGCCTGTCGTTGCGTTAGTCGACATAGACGTCTTCTTACCTTCACTATTAAGACCGCCGATATAAACAAGACCTTCGGCAGCAAGATTGCTCATATTGCTGAGAAGTTCATAGGTTTTAGCATCAAGACGAGAATCCTGAAGCTGACCAGCGTTGTCGATATAAGCATATTCATATCTTGATTCAAGACCGCGCACACCGTAGAGTTCGCCCGCAAGAGCAATAAGGTCAACACGTCTTTGGGTTGTGGTTTCACGTCCGGCAATAGCATACTGCTTCATATCCTGTCCGGTAACCTCACCATTATCATTCTTAATATCAACGGTTTCGGTTACTACGCAACGGGAAAGACCAACGAGAAGGTCAACATCCCATGCAGCGGATGCAGAGATAAATACGTCGGAAAGTTTCGTGTAAGCCGCATTGGTTCCGATCTTATAAGCAACCTTGATATATTCACGAAGAATTTTAGCGAGCTGAGTACCTGTTACTGCACCAGCTTTTGCTTCAATTGCAAAGTTCTGAAGGTCAACGATGTTACCGCTCGCACCATCGTACGCCTTGCCTGCAGCTTCTGCAACTGCAGCACCGAGAGGTGTGCTGGAATCAAGTGCAGCGGTTTTAGCTGCAGCATGATCGACCTTAACCATTACAGTCTTGGTTGCATCGCTGGGATCAGTGGTTTCAATTTCATAATCTTCGGTCATATAAGCCGTCGCGTGAGCATGTGTAGACTCGCCAAGAGCGACACCTGCATCTTTATTGCTCCAATCTGCCGCCTTAGCGTCCAACTGAGCCTTGTAGGTTGTTGCGCTTACATAATCAGTATCAAGAACCTTAGTTACGAGGTTGTAGTTTACCATCGTATACTTTTCGATATCGTCGTTACCATCAAAGTAAGGAGCAGCATACATTGCGCCGTTCGTACCGTTACCTGTCAATGAATAGCGGGTTACGGGGTTAGCATTCAAGAACGCCTTGTAGTTAGGCATATAATCGAGATATTCGGTAAGATTGAGGAACTCGGAAGAGTTTTCAACAATTGCCTGCAACGAACCGCTGATTACGTCATAATTAGCGATATCCTTGTTAGTTATAGGGGTAGTAATCTGCGTGTTGGAGCTCTGGTTCTGGAATGAATCCGTCAACGTAACCTTAAGTTGATCCTGCAAAGCTGCCCATGCGGGTTTAAGGTTACCCTGCGAATAGCTCTTTCCATCGGGCAATACGGTCGAACCGGAAATATCTTCCGCGTTGAACGAAATACCCTGTTTACTGGTGCTGTTCTGGTTGCCGATGTTAAGGCTCAATGCCGTGCCTTCCGCATAGGTAAGCTTACCATTGTCGTCCGTTTTAACGTTCCAAGTGTCCTTGGTGCCGCCGCCGCAACCGACGATGCCGAAAGCCATAGTTCCTGCCATTACGAGCGAAACCGCAGCAATAGCAATCTTCTTTGTCTTGTTCATCAATTTTTCTCCTTAAAATATTTTATATTTTTAATTATTTTTAATTATTTTTATTTTTTTAATATTTAATTCTGAGCTAACGAATGTACTCAATTATTCTTTTACGCCGCCCATATTAACGCCCTTTGCGAAATACTTCTGAATGAAAGGATATATGCAAAGGATAGGGATAACCGCACAAATGACCATTGCGTAAACAACAGATAATGCCGAAATCTTTGTCGCATCGTAACCGGGACGAATAACTTCAGCCCAGCTCATATATTCTTTGTGGGGCTTTACAAGTTCCGAAGTGTCGTCAATGAACGTTCTGATATAAACCTGTACAGGCCAAGAATATCTTTGGTTAGGCATCATTTTCATTGCCCAGAAGTAGCCGTTCCAACGGGAAATTCCGAAGAAAAGTGCAACCGTTGCGATTGTAGCTTTGCTCATCGGAATATATACTTTCCAAAGTATCTGCATTTCCGTAGCGCCGTCAATTCTTGCCGCCTCTTCGATTTCCGCAGGAACACCTTCGAAAGAATTTCTAAGAAGGATAACATTGGTAGCGTTCATACCCATTGCTAATATAATAAGCCATTTTTGGTCGATTGATTCCCAAGACTGACCAACCAATGAAGCCATTATATTACCGGTGGCCTGATAGTTGAGGAACTGAGGCACGATACCTGCGGAGAACCACATCGTGAAAACGAGGAAGAAGTTCCAGCCGTGTCTACCGAGAAGGCGCTTTTTAGAAAGAGCGTATGCTCCCATAAGCGTATATATCATACACCAAACGGTACCTACTGCAGCCATAAACAAAGTATTTGCATAACTCGTCCAGAACGTATTATCTGTAAGAACATATTTATATGCCGTCGCCTGCACTTCTACGGGCCAAAGGATAACTTTGCCTCCGTCAACCGCATTTGCAGAGCTGAACGAACAGCTAAGCGCATAAATAAACGGGTAGACACACATCAACGCAAAAACAATCAAAAACACGTAAGCGACTATTTTAAATATCAGCTCCGATGTTTCCATTTTCCTTTTCATGAGCTTTTATCCCCCTTTATCAATACAACGAAACGTCCGTTGCCTTGCGGGCAACCATATTCGCGCCTATAACCAAGATCATACCGATGAGGTTGTTGACCATTTCCGCTGCAATACCGAGCGTCGTGTTGTTGTTTTCCGACCAGTAGTTGGAAAGCGTTGCAACTATCTGTGCCGCCTGCTCATTATGAGTATTAGACATAAGGTAAACTTTTTCGTATCCGACGGAAAGCAAAGTGCCGACTTTCATTATAAGCATTATAACGACGGTAGAAAGAATACTGGGAATAACGACGTATCTCATCTGCTGCATCTTGCCCGCGCCGTCTATCTGCGCCGCCTCATACGAAGTAGGGGAAACCGCAATAACAGCAGCAAAGAATACTATCGAGTCGTACCCGCCGTGTTCCCAAATACCTACTATCTGATAAATCGCTCTGAAATATCTTTCCGTAAACACAAGGCCGTATTCTGTAGTTGCACCTGCAGCTATATCACTGCTCTGACCCCAAATATTTATAAGAAGTTTAGAAATAACACCTGTACCGCTACCACGGAAAAGAACTATCGTGAGCGCCGTAATAATAACGGTAGACATGAATTTAGGCAAGTATACGCAAACCTGCATAATGCTTCTTGCGATATTAGATCTGATTTCATTGAAGAATAACGCAAGAATTATCGGGAAAGGGAAACCGAAAAGCAATCCATAGAACGCTATAATAAACGTGTTACGGAATGCACCCCAAAACAGATAGGATGACGAACCGAAGAACAAGTTTGCAAAGTTGGTCAAACCGTACCATTCCTGATTAGCCACTTCCGTAGCACTGCTGGGGTCCTTGAACGCTGCCAACAACTCGGTCATGGGCATATAACGCCACAAAACATATACGAGTACCATGGGTACAAGCATGAGATAAAGACGCCAGTCTCTCAAAATAGATAGCCCGGTGTCTTTCCACTTGTTGCGTTCCGTTTCATCCCTTACCTTCTGTTCCTGAGGCATCGAGTATGTACCCGTCGCTTCGTCATAGATAAGGAAGTCGTCATACTTTAAAAGCTTTGACATTGAAAATTTTCCCTCCGTATCACTTAGTTATATAAGTAATTATTGTATAACACGGTTTTTACGCATATGCGCACTTTACCGAATTGTACCTGATTTATCCGTCGTCGTTTCCGACAACCTTAAAAATTATAACAACCGTTTAAAATAAGTCGTTGTCTTTATTTAGAATATTAAAGGTTTCCTCGTCGATTTCACCGAGATTCTCGCCGAACTGATCAATACGCATCTTATCTCGCTTTTCCTTATCTAACCTCTTCAGATAAGAAATCTGGTCTTCAAACATTCCGTTTAACCTGCGCAAAACGAGAACAACCACAACCGTCATTATCAGCGAGAGCATATCGCCGACCGCGAAATTCACAAATCCCGACCATACACTCGCGCCGTCTAAAGGGGAAATTGCATACGCAACCGCCCAAACAACCGACCTGCCGAGATAAACGCTCACCCATCCGCCCAAAGCGAACAGCGCCGAACTCCACCACTTTGACCTAATTTTATCTTTTCCGATAAGATACGTAGGCAAGAGCATAAGCGCGATAAACGCATTACCTATTATATAACACGCGTAGTTTATTCCCTGCGCTTTGCTTGCACCGATTAAACAAACGAGCAATCCCGCCCCCGCAGCGTACGGTACGCTTTGCCAGCCCCAACGAATCATTATCGTCAGCACTATGGGGACCATAAACGAAAAAGAATAACTAGCCTGCGAAGGAAACCACTGCGCCGCCAGATAGCCGAACAGCTCCGCCACCGCCAAAATCAATGCAAATACGAATAAATCAGTTGCTCTGTATTGTTGAATTGATATCAGTCTTGAACCGTTTTTTCGCATATTACACAAATTCGCACAAAATCAAATGCGCTAAAATGTTACAATATCACATTTAGCTTTATCATTATAACACGGGGTAAAATAAAAATCAATACTTTTTTTAATTGTTTCACAAAAAAATTTGTGCTATAATAATTGCGAAAAATCGGAGGTTTTCTATGACAACGATTACAGTTTCACCCGAGGACAATTTACAGAATATATTGGATAATTGCCCAAACAATACCACTATATATATGAAAAAAGGCACGTACACCCAAAAACTGTGCGTTCGCGGCAGCGGCATTACACTGATTGGCGAAAGCCGTGAAACAACAATTATTTCGTGGGCGGATTATGCGCGGGCCCCTCACTCCGACGGCCGGGAATATAACACTTTCCGCACTTTCACAGTGTGTGTAACGGGTGAAAACGTCCGCTTTGAAAACTTCACAATAGAAAATTCCAACACCCGCCCCGATAAAGTCGGGCAGTGCGTTGCACTGTCCGTTAACGCCCGCTCGTTCAGTGCGGAAAAAATGGATATCAAATCCACTCAGGACACGCTTTTCACCGCGCCTTTCCCCGACGATTTGGTAATACGGTATTCGGGTTTGACGGACGATAGAACGTATTACGACGGATTTATACCCCGCGAACAGTTATATATGGAGGGCGATTCCTTACAGGTTTTCAAAAACTGCCGTATATACGGAACGGTGGATTACGTTTTCGGCGGAGCGGAAGCGTACTTTATCGGGTGCGAATTCATCTCACTCTATGAAAACCGCGGAATAGGATTTGTAGCCGCCCCCTCCCACTCTTTGAGTCAGGAAACGGGCTATATTTTCGCCGACTGCGCGTTTATAAGCGGCGGCGCGGAAGACAATACTGTTTTCCTTGCCCGCCCGTGGCGCGATTTCGGCAAGTGCGAGTTTGTAAACTGCACGCTCGGCAAGCATATAAAAGCCGAACTGTTCGATAAGTGGAACGACACCTACCGCGACAAGACCGCGAGGTTTGCGTACTCGAGTTTAAGCGGAATAAATATTGCGCCCGTGCCTTGGAGCAAGCACCTGTCCAATACTCGCGTGAATGATATTATAAATAGAATAACTATGCTGAATAAAGCGGATTTTGACGAATAAATGAAAATAATAGGAAAGCGCCTGTGCAACTACCGTTGCGCAGGCGCTTTTATATCTTTAATTTATTTATTAAGCTTTGATTCACGTACCAGATAATAAGTTTGCGTCAAACCGTTGTAATAACCTGAACTTCCGTTATAAACAGTGCTGTTAACTTGATAATATACTAAGACGTCTTTTGAGTAATAGATAGGACCGGCAATATAAGAATCTTCGTCTTACCTTGTAGTGTCTTTTGCAGAATTGCCTTCGCCTGCCTTATAATTTTCAAAAAGATGTATAGCGCGGTCGCTCGTTTCAACCCACTTTAAATTTATACTGCCAAACTTTAAAGTAGAACTGCCGATAGTATAGTAATAAGTGCAAGTGTTATTTTCGTTAAAAATGTAATATTTTGTATTGTTATCAGTCCTTAAATAATACTTTTCACCGAAAGCGATAACATCCTTTGCCGTTAGATTGGTTGCATTTGCTGAAGAGGAAGGTTGTGTATCGCTATTGCCGTCAGCCGACGAATTATTTGCACATCCGAATGCAAAAACCGAGCAAAAAGCCGAAAGTGCCAAAACTAATACAAAAATATTTTTCTTCATAATTTCACCCATAAATTAAGCGGGGAGCGGCAACGCTCCCCGCATTTTTATTTTTTCTTAAAATCCGAAATACTCTTTCGCGTTATTGTAGCAAACGTCTTCAACAATCTTGCCGAGCGTTTCCAGCTCGCTTGCGGGGTACTGTCCGCTTTCAACCAAATTGCCGAGCATATTGCAGAGTATTCTTCTGTAATATTCGTGGCGGGGATAAGCGAGGAATGAACGGCTGTCCGTAAGCATGCCGACGGACTGTGCAACCAAGCCTACCTGCATAAGCGTTTCGAGGTTCTGCTTCATGCCGTCCTGCTGATCGAGGAACCACCAAGCCGTGCCGACCTGTACTCTGCCTTTCACTCCTTCTTTCTGGAAGCAACCCGAAAGCACGGTGAGCGCATAGTTGTCGCGGGGGTTGAGGCAGTACAAAATCGTCTTGGGCAAGGCGTTCTGATTGTCAAGCTCGCCCAAAAGCGCGGAGAGCTTTTCCATATAAACGGCGTCTTCTATT
>CAYXXB010000039.1:0-13397 GCA_964468955.1 uncultured Clostridia bacterium
AAACGTAAATGACTAAGGGTTGCCGCAACGCGACACAGTATTGCGACGCTTATAAGTCAAGCATTATTTTGCCTGTACGAGATGCACTGCGAAACCGCCGAACTCATCCTTCAGATAAGCTACCGTCAAATTGCCAGCCTTATCGAACTTGAACGAGCTTTCGTCCGCTTCATAGCCGCGCATTTTGAGCTGATAAACCGCACGCTTAACGGAGTTGGTGGAAACTGCGATATGTCCCATCGCACCCTTGAAAGGCGACTTCATACATTCAACGTAGGTTGAAGCGAATACCGAGCTGTTGCCCACCTTTTTGGTAAAGCCGAAAGCTTCGTCGAATTTGTCCGCAACGCCTTCCGCTTCTTCGGGGTTAGCGCAGTTGATGCCGACGTGTACCATTTTGAAGCCGAGCATCTTGTCGATAGCTTCCTTGCAAAGAGCGGTGATGCCTTCCCAATTCTCTTCTTCCAAAAGCTTTGCGGGAACTATCCAGCTGCCGCCGCAGCAAACGATTTTGCTGTACGCAAGGTACGTATTGAGGTTATCCGCGGTTACGCCGCCCGTGGGCATAAAGCGCATCGTGGTGTAAGGTCCGCAAACAGACTTTATGTAGGGAAGTCCGCCGGCCTGTTCCGCGGGGAAGAATTTTGCGAAATCGAGACCGAGTTCGAGCGCCTGTTCTATTTCACTTGCGGAGGAAAGTCCGGGGGCGAAAGGAATACCGTTATCGAGGCAGTGCTTTACGACCTTGGGGTTAAGACCGGGAGCCACGCAGAACTTAGCACCCGCTTTGTAAGCCGCGTCCGCCTGTTCGCAGGTGAGAACCGTGCCTGCACCCACAAGCATATCGGGATAAGCGTTGGTCATACGCCTGATAACTTCGTCCGCGCCCTTTGCTCTGAACGTAACTTCCGCACAGTTAATTCCGCCGTCGCGGAGAGCCTTTGCAAGCTTTTCCGCATTTTCCACTTTGTCAAGCTTGATAACGGGAACGATACCTACGTTGCCAAGCTCGTCCACAAGCAAATCCAGCTTTTCTTTAATGTTCATTATTTTCTCCTTTGCGCGTAGCGCGCATATTTCTCTAATATATACCGTTACTATTGTACCCTTTTCTTCCAATCTCTTCCATACACCAGACGGATATATTTATACACTATTTGGAACAATCAGAAAAACCGTAGAAAAGGGTATTGACAGCCAAACGGCTTTATGCTATAATGTTTAACGTAAAAGGGAGTAGTTAAAAAGTTCCCGTTCGTCATCGCGGCGGTAAAGCCCGGACGGGACGCACTTTTTTAAAAGCGTTAACAAGACTTTTCGGAAGGCAATATCCGAAAAGTCTATTTTTTTACTCTTGTTCACCAAATAAATATTTTAAGGAGTTTTAAACAACAATGACAATCGGTATCATCTTAGGCTTCATTTTCTTTATCGCGTTCGCGGTATGCGCAGTTATTGCGGTTTTCGCACTTTCGGGCAAGCGTCCGTTTGCAAAGTTCGGCAGCAAAGCCGCAACGAAAAAACCTCTGACGGGAGGACTTTCCGCAGGCGCGGCGGCAGTATCGCTAATCCTCTTCCTTCTTATCCCGTTCAGCTTCCACACCGTCAACGCGGGTCGAGTAGCGGTCGTTAAGCACCTCGGCAAAGCTCAGAACGTGAGGACGGCGGGTACTTATTTCGATTTCTGGATAACGGAGAGCTACGAAATTTACGACGCACGTGTTCAGAATTTGAACATTAAAGCCAACACCTATTCAAAAGACGGTCAGTCGATGGACATTCTTATGACCGTGCAATATCAGATTGACACGGGCAAGGCAATAGAGATTGCAAACAACTACGGCAACCTTGAAACCCTTTCTGGAAAAATTCAGAGCGTTACCGAAGAGCGTTCAAAGTCCGTTCTTTCCGATTACTCGGCAATGACGATTATCGAAACGCGAGCAAGCATTTCCCCCAAGGTTGAAAGCGCGGTAAAGGCGGCTATAGACAGCACCTATCACGTCACCGTCAACACGGTTGTACTTACCAATATCGACTTTACCGACGCGTTCGAAAAGACCGTCGAAGACAAGATGATTGCGGAACAGGAAAAGCTGAAGGCAGAATACGAAAAGCAAACTGCTATTATCAACGGCGAGAAAGAGCTTGAAGTTGCAAAACTGCAGGCAGAAGCGAGAATTGCATCCGCAAAAGCTGACGCCGAAGCTCAGGTTCTTGTCGCACGCGCGGAAGCCGAAGCGACCAAAGCAAAGTCAATCGAAATCGCAAGGGCTTTGGGGTTCGCCATCAAGGAAACGACGGTTGAAAACGAGGACGGCACTATAGCTACGGAATACGATATCGACTTCACGGGCAAGAGCGCGGAAGAGATTAAACTTATCACCGAATACTTAAAGTACGTCGAATATCTTTCCAAGTGGGACGGCAAACTCCCCGAAGTTATGTTAGGCGAAAACGGTGCAACGGTTATGTTGCCCTTAAATCCCGCCGCTTAAACTTGGGAATAAACACAAAAAGAACCCCCGACGGCTGTCGGGGGGTTTATTTTATTATTTTTCTAAGATAATTTACGTTGCGCGCAAAAGTCCGCCCCTCTGGTTAAAAGCGAGCAAGACAAGGAAAGCGCTGATTGCCCGCAGGGATTTTACTAACGCGTAAATGACCAAGGGCAAACGTAAGCTTGACGCAGTATTGCGACGCTTATAAACAGAGAATTATCTCGCTAACCAGCCGCCGTCTACGGCAATAGTAAAGCCGTTAACATAATCGGAAGCCGCGCTTGCAAGGAACACCGCCGCGCCTTCCAAATCGGCGGGGGTACCCCATCTGCCTGCGGGGATACGCGCAAGGATATCCGAGCTTCTCTCTTCGTCCTGACGTAGCTGTTGGGTGTTGTTCGTCGCCATATAGCCGGGCGCTATGCCGTTCACGTTGATACCGTACTTTGCCCACTCGTTGGCGAGCGTCATCGTAACGCCCTTGATTGCCGACTTGGAAGCCGTGTACGAAGGCACACGTATTCCGCCCTGATAGGAAAGCATCGAGGCGATATTGATTATCTTGCCGCCGCTGTTCTGCTTCATAAACTGCTGCGCAACCGCCTGAGTCAGGAAGAACACCGTCTTTAAATTGACGTTTAGAACGCTGTCCCAATTCTCTTCCGAAAATTCAAGCGAATCCTGACGCTTGATTATGCCCGCGTTGTTGACGAGGATATCCACTCTTCCGAAACGCTCGATAGTTTTCTGCACGATTTCAGGTATTACCTCGCACGAGGACAAGTCCGCAATGACGTTGTAAAAATCATCTTTACCGAGCATTTCTTCCGTTTCCGTAGAAGGTCTGCGGGACACGCCCACAACCTTGGCACCCGCCTCTACGTACGCGCGGCAGATGCCCTGACCAAGCCCCGTATTGGAACCCGTTACGATTGCAACTTTTCCCTTTAAACTGAAACTGTCTAAAATCATCTTCCCCCTCCCGCCGCATATCAAGCGGCAAACGTGATTTTATTAATTAACTCTTTTAACTTTATCGAAAGCAACGGTTTCACCCGCGCCGATTTTATAAACTTTTCCGCGCAGTTCCACCCACACGTCGATTACCGACGGATTGTACACCCTCTCGCCGTCGATAGAATATATAAGCGAGGAATACGCCTTTGAATAGGCGAAAATCTCGCCGTTGGTCGCAAACCAAATATCGTCCCTGCCGCTTAATTTTTTGCCGAGGATTTCGATAATTTCCCAATTGTTATCGTCGTCGAACTCGAAGCTGTGACCCCAGATATAGAAGAGCCAAGGCTCCCTGTGTTTGGTGATATTTTCGGGACTTTCGTTTAAAAACTTTTCCGTAAGCGCGGGCAACTGCTTGTCCGAATGTTTGCAGGTCGGGTTCCACGTTAAGAAGTTTTCGGGCATTGCGAACGCGTAAGTAGACTGCGTAGTTCTGGCGTAATCTATACCGAGTGCGGGCAGAATTTTGAGTATATCTTCGTTATACCCGTTATATGCGTAAGCCATTCCCTTTACGATACGGTTGAATTTGTTTTCGAGATACGACCTGCAATCTACGATTTCTTTGACCGCTTCCGCAAGCGGAATTTTATCCAAGAACGTATGCCTTGCGCCGTGATTTGCAATCTCCTGTACGCTGCCACAAAACAGTTCGTAAGTCTGCTTTTCGTCCATTCTGTTGTGCCAGCAGGAAGCGTCGAAAAGCTCCGAATTGAGATTGAAAGTACCCTTTAACCCGTACTTTTCGAATATGCCCACAAGTCGCTTATCCGCTTCCCCGCCGTCGTCGTAGCTGAACGTAACCGCTTTGGATTTACCCTGCGGGAAGCGCATAAATTTTTCTTCGTATAGCTGAATAAACACGGTCTACTCCTTATTTTTGATTTAAACGGTTTCCTCTGTCGTTTCTTCGGTTTTTTCCTTTATCATACCCGAAGACCTCTTCCACCTGCCGGACAATAACCGCGACAAGAACAGTACCGAACGCATTACCCAGTCCGAACACATACCTATCCAATAACCGAACGCGCCGAGCTTCGGCAAGCCGGGAATTTTATCCGTCGTCATAAGGAACGAAAGTCCCACTCGCATTATGAACATAGAAGCGATTGCGCAGTACATAACGTACTTTACGTCACTCGTTGCTTTTAATATTGCGGGTGTTGTGAACGACAGCGGATAAGTTACAATCTGTAAAGACAGACAGAAATACAAACACCTCAATGCTATCTGTTCCGAGTCCGCTCCGTAACCCCACATCTTAACTATGAACATCGAAAACGCGAGAAAAAGAGATGCACAAACCGTGTTAGCGATATACGAGAGAAGGAACATTTTCTTCATATAATATTTGACCTGTTCGGAATCGCCCGTACCGACGGCCTGACCTATAACTGTAAGACAAGCGGTACCCACGCCGCTGCCAACCATCGAAGCGTAATTGTTTACGTGGTTCGCTATGGAATTGCCGAGCGCCTCAATATTAATCGTCTGCTTAACTCCGTCCACGTAAACGACAGCGCCGTTTACCTTGACATCATGTATATACCAGCCGACGTTGACGAAGGTTGACGTCATCAGCTTGCCGAGCTGAAAAAGAGAACTTTCTATACCCGCGGGAATAGCAAGACGGAGTATCTTTTTTATCATCTGCTTATTAAAGCGGAACTTTTCGAATATCTTAACCTGCACCGCGTTCTTTTTATTGCCCAAAACGATGAGCATAAATATTGCGGGAATTGCTCTGCATATAAGCGTAGCGAGAGCCGCACCCAAAACGCCGAGCTTTAATACGAACAGGAAAATCGCGTTCATTACCGCGTTTAACGCGCAGCTTAGCGCCGCGGACGTCATCGTGTACATACTCTTGCGCTGAACGCGGAGTAGTGCGGCGCAAGCGTTAAACAACCCGATAAAGGGGAACGAAGCGGCGGTTATGTAAAAGTAAATGCGCTGGTCCTGAAAGGTGCGGCTGTTCGTTTCTATATCGCTGTACAGCAATCTTAACAGCGGCCAGTTTAGAGCAAGGCACAACCCTGCGATTACGAGCGAAGCCGCAATAACAATAATAAGAACGTGTTTTGCGCTGCTTTTTGCCGTTTCGCTGTCCTGCGCTCCCAGCGCCTGCGAGGTTATTATCGCACCGCCGGTTGCAAATGCGGAAAAAAGCTGAATAATGAGATTATTCATGTAGTCGACGTTCGTTACCGCAAGCCCCGCGCTTATGCTGTCGCCGGGCATATGCGAAACCATAATCGAATCTATAAAGCCCAACGAAGAGGAAAAAATCTGTTCGATTATAATAGGCAAAATCAGCCATAACAGCTGTTTGCCCGTGAACAGTGAATATCTCTTTTTTAATCTTTTAGTTTTTTCCATTCAAACGCCTTCGTGTTACGGCTTAGTGCCGGCAAAATACTTTCGTGACCTACATTATATTACTTAAATTCAAAAATGTAAAGAATTAGTCGGGCGTTAGTTGACACACAAAGCATAAAAAATTATAATATAATTTATATACGGACGAATTATTATGAAAAATACCGAAAAAAGCGGCGAAGCTGCCGCACCCGACAAGAAAACGATTGCACTTGCAATCATTAAAAGATATTCGATAATCACGTTAGGCTGTCTGCTCTATTCGCTCGGGATATCAATCTTTATCGAAACGGCGAACCTCACCGCGGGCGGTATGACGGGCATTTCGCTGATAATCAACAAGCTGTCCGGTTTTAATACGGGCTATCTGTTGATTATTCTCAACGTGCCGATGATTATTATCGGACTGATATTTCTGGGTTGGAAGTTTATGTTGTCCACGGGCTACGCCACGGTTGTTTCCGGTCTTCTGATGCGGCTTTGGGAGTTTTTATTCGGCGAAAAAGTACTTGACGTTCTGAAAGTATTTACTCAGACCGAACCGATTGTCAACGCGGCTTTCGGCGCAGTGTTGTTTGCGTTAGGTATGGGGCTTATATTCCGAATGGGCGCTTCCACTGCGGGAACGGACATAATAGTTAAAATACTTCGGAAGAAATTCAGACATATCAAAACGAGTTCGTTCTCGATGCTTACCGATTTGATTATCGTGGGCAGTTCGCTATTTACAACAGATTATAACTGGAATAAGTTGTTCTATTCCGTTTTGGTCGTAGTGATATTCACTTACGTTTTCAAGCGCGTGCTTTACGGCGGCGACTCCGCGCAGATGGTATTTATTATCACGGACAATGAAAAAGCGGAAGCGATATGCACCCGTATTCTTGAAGAAGTAGATAGCGGCGCAACCTTTATAGAAGGCGAAGGCGCTTATACCGGCGACAAAAAGAAAATTCTGTTCTGCGTTGTTAAGCCCTACCTTTACCCCCATTTGCGCGACGTTGTTGCGCAAGAAGACAAGAACGCGTTTATGATTGTAACTTCCGCGAACGAAATTTACGGAAAGCATTATAAAAATCAGGACGACGAAGAAGTCTGAAAATATATAAATTTTACGGGCGCGGAAAATTTCCGCGCCCGTTTTTGTTTGTCGCTTAATATGTTTCTTTGAATAGGTTTATAA
The DNA here is from genome assembly GCA_964468955.1 of uncultured Clostridia bacterium. GTDB lineage: Bacteria > Bacillota > Clostridia > Christensenellales > Borkfalkiaceae > Coproplasma. The sequence goes on from CAYXXB010000039.1 coordinate 7,081, forward strand.
TCTTTCTCGCAAACATAATGTCCTTAGCAACGCTTTCATCTGCATTTATTCCTAAGAGATAGTCCGCACTCACCCCAAAAATTTCTGCAATGCGCTTTAACTGCATAAGATCAGGCTCCTGTTGATCTCGCTCTATCTTGCTGTAATTCGATTGGTTCATTGGAATAAGCTCCGCAACCTGTGTCTGCGTAAGCTCTAAGTCTTCCCGCAAATTCTTAATTCTGTTTCCAAATGTCATAAATATCCCATATACCAATAAGCTTTTAGAAAATTACTAACAGTGCAATGTTTTAGCTTACTAATTATTATGTTTTTAACTTTTATCATAATTATTATGTCGAAATTTAACTAAATTTGTTGACACGTATGCTATTTTAGAATATTATATAGTTAGTATTTAACTATATATGCAGATAATGAGGTAAAAACATTGAGCTTAATAAAATGCCCCGAATGCGGAAAACAAATAAGCGATACTGTGTTAAAGTGTATTCACTGCGGCTGTAATTTAAAATTATCTCAGATCGCGCCGACACATACGAATGTGAAAAAAAATGCGGAAGAAAGACAATATTACAAAATACCTTACAACGAACAGATAACTTTGCGCAACGAGTTTTACACTACTGGCACCGATTATTCCAAAAATGAAAACCTATTAAGAAAACAGATTAAAAAGCTACGAGCTGCGACCATTATTCAAGCATTATCTTGGCTTCTTGCTCTAATCGTTCTGACTTGCGGACAATTTTATTACAGTATAACACATAAAAATACCCCAACAACGTTCGCTGTAGTTATATTAGTAGCTGTATTAATCGCTATAATTTTTTTAATACTCACCTGCATTTTAAAGAAAAATTTCAACAAATATAGGCGCAACCAACTTATAGTCGAAAAGAAGTTTCAGAAATGGCTACGAGAAGAAAAACAAATTGTTTACACAGTAAACTTTACACCTAAACAAAAGAAAGAAAAGGCTTTTTTCGATTCGATAAATGCTGAAAGAAGCGATTTAGAGAGGTAACACATGGCTCTTATCACTTGTCCTGAATGCGGACAACAAATTTCATCAAATGCTAAACAATGCGTGCATTGCGGATATAAATTCACGTATTGCCCCGAATGTCAAACCGTTTCCTCAGGAGATAGAGAACGTTGCCCTTCGTGCGGGTACACATTCAAAAAAGTTCTTTCTTCACCTATCAATAATGACACGTCGGAAACAGTGGAAACGGATTTAATTAAAATCTGGCAAAAGCGCAAACCATTTGACGCAAAGATTTTAAAAGGTTTTAACTTCATAAAAATTTTGTTGAGCGTCGTTGCTGTTGCTCTGTTGGTAATAGCTACAATTATGGTTGTAACTTGGAAGAACAATTCAGATCCTCTTGAAAAACTAGTTGAACTAAAATCCTTGCGAAGCAGTATGCAGTGGCTAATTGCTTTTTCTTGTATATTTACTATCATAGATTTTATATTTGACGATGCAAAAGCGGCGTTTGTAAAAATAAGGTGCGGATATTGGCTCACTACGCAAAAATTTGATTGTGTGCAGTATATCAATGCCCGAATAAAAAGAAGCGATACAGAGTATGCTACATGGACTGACGCCGATGAATTCACCCTGTTTATGGAATGTGGTTTTATTGCAGAAAATCCGTCCGCAAAAAACCGAATTTACGCAAGTCTTATTATAAAAACTTTATGTGCAACTGCACTTGCTATTTGTATAGGAATTTGCGCAATGGATAACTTAAATGAATTTTTTAGAGCGGAATTAGCTTCAGGCAAATTCAATTTTCAATATATTGCCTTAATTGTCGCCGCAATTTTTATAGTGATTTATATTGTCGCCGCAATTCTAGCTGATAGCTCCTATAACAAAAAATTTGCAGCTTGGACAGCCAAAAATATTAACCCTATTAATTAAAACACTTTATAATTAAATGTTAAAGCGCGGCGAATTATAAAATCGTCGCGCTTCACATTTATTTAATGAAATTATTTCTTTTTCCCGCCCGCCAATTCATAACTCATATCGACAAACGCGCAAACAACTTCCGCGCTGACCCTTCCGTCGAGAGGAATTGTGAACCAACTCTTTTTATTCATATGATATGCGGGCAGATAGTTCACGCCGTCTAAAAGTTTTGGTATTTCTTCCTTTGGCGCACGCAAATCCATTATTTCGATTTTGCCCTCGCCGTCAAGCCCTATCTTGCTTCTCTGAACGGGAAGAATTGCAAGATACCACTTTGCATTGTCCTTTCGGCGCATAATTGAATTTTCGTCCTGCCAGAGAAATTCGAGCTGAGTTCCGTATTTATTTTTTGCGTATTTTATTACCGCCATTGTAGTCTTTTCACGGTAGACTTCCGCGCGGGAAAAGCACTTATCCGAAATCTCGTTAAGCACTCTTTCGTACTCCGCGCGCACCTCGCCGACAAACGTTCCCGCCGCTCCTTCCACGGCATAAAGATAGTAAGGACATTCCGCCTCGATATCGTAAACGGCTGCTTTTACTTCGTCCTTTTCGACCGTTACTGTCAAAAGAAACTGTCCGTTCAGAATCTCTTCGGAATATTTAAAAGCGTTGTCCGATTTTTCAAAACCGAATTCGGCAAGCGCTTTATTATTTGCTTTTCTGCCGTAGAATAGTTGTTTAATGTCCGTCATTTGATTAGTTTTTTATTTGCACGCCATTTTATAAATTTTGTACATATCCTCTTCGTAAAGCACCTTGCAAGCGCCCTTGCTTCCGCCCACGTGCATAGCGCACGCCTTTGCCATTTCCTTTAAATCCTCGTCGGCGGGATTTACTCCTAGCTGTTTTATCGACGTGGGCAGACCGAGCGAGGCAAACCATTCCTCCGCCGCGATTATGCCCTTCAAGGCAAGTTCTTCGCGCGTGCCGTTGGGGCGGACGCCCATTGCCTGAACGGCGAATTTGTGGAAGCGGTTGAGGCTGTTTTTATATACGTATCTTGCCCAGCTTCCCCACACCGCCGTGAGCGCCGCGCCGTGAGCAGTATCGTACTTTGCCGAAAGCTCGTGTCCTAATGAATGTGTACACCAATCGCCGCCGTCGCACCCACAGGACATCAGTCCGTTGTGCGAAAGCGAGCTTGCCCACATTATATTCGCCCGCGCGTCATAGTCCGTCGGGTTGGTTTTTAAAATTTTCGACGCCGCGATAACCGTAGTCATAAGCGCTTCGCAGAGCGCGTCGGTTAGCTGCATCGTTTCGCCGCCGTTTAAGTATCTTTCCAGCGTGTGCATAAGAATATCCGCACAGCCGCAAGCCGTGGGATATGCAGGCACAGTCGCCGTCAACGCGGGATTCATTACGGCGAAAACGGGGCGGCTTATTTCAGCATTGCGCCCGCACTTTTCGTTCGTCGTATCGTTGGTTATAACGGAAGATTTGCTCATCTCGCTGCCGGCCGCCGCAAGCGTTAAAACCACACCTACGGGCAGGCTCTTTTCGGGCGTGCGTTTATCGCAGTAGAAATCCCACACGTCTCCGCCTTCGGCAACACCCATACCTATCGCCTTAGCGGAGTCTATAACGCTGCCTCCGCCTATCGCCAGAATAAAGTCAATACCCTCGCGCACGCACAAATCGATGCCCTGTTTTACGAGAGACAAGCGGGGATTGGGTTTAACGCCGCCAAGCTCCGAATGGGTTGCGCCCGCTTCTTCAACCGCCCAGATAATCCTTTTAAGCAGTCCGCCTTCAACCGCTTTTCCGCTTCCGTAATGGATAAGCACGCGTTTTGCACCGAACTCTTTTAACAATTCGGAAAGCTTGCCTTCGCTGTTTTTGCCGAACACAACCCTTGTGGGCGTGTTTAATTGAAAATCGTACATTAAATTATCCCCCTTAAAAACATTATACTTTAGTAACGAAAAAAATTCAATAGCGATTTGCGCTATCGTTGACTTTTTTTTGCGATTGGATATAATTTAGTTGGATGAAATACGGAGGATAGATATGAAGAAAAAAATTCTCGTCGTGTTTACGGGCGGAACTATCGGCAGCAGCGCGAAGGACGGCAGCGTCGGGCTTTACGCGGGCAGCAGAAAACTTCTTCTTGACGAATATAAAAAACAATACGGAGACGACGTCGTTTTCGACAGCAAAACGCCGCTGAATATTCTAAGCGAAAACGTTCAGGCGGAAGATTTACTCACGCTGTACGACTGCGTGAACGCAACAGCTTGGGCGGAATACGACGGAATTATTATCACCCACGGAACGGATACGCTCTGCTTTACAGTAAATTGGTTCAGCCGAGTTATGAGGGCAACGCCTATCCCCATAGTTTTCGTTTCCGCGCTCTTCCCATTAACCGACCCCAGAAGCAACGGGCTTATTAATTTCAGCGGCGCCGTGGACTTTATTGAAAATGCGGGTGTGAAAGGCGTTTACTGCGCTTTCGCAAACGACAACGAGAATTGTAAAATTCATTTAGGTTCCCGCCTTATCTATCCCGACGAAACGAACGGATTCTATCACAGCGTGTTGGACGCTTACTTTGCCGAAATTGCGGACGGACAGGTGAAATTCAACGATAACCCTTACACTCCCTCCCTCGATGAAGTTCGCGCATATAAAGGTGAAAACGCAGACGCCGCCCTTTCCACAGAGGTTATGCTGATAACTATGCGTTCGCTTTTAAACTTTGCCTCTTACGACTTTTCGAGGAAGAAACCAAAAGCCGTGGTCGTGGAGCTTTCTCACAGCGGAACTGTCTGCACGGAGGGCAGTGCGCTCAACTTCGTCAACTTTGCCAAGTACTGCAAGGAGTGTGACGTCGAAGTCGTGATTTCACCCGTATTTTCGAGTGCGGGCGTGTACGAGAGTATGCACTCTATCCCCGAAAACGTGAATACCGCTTACGATATAACTTTGGAAATGACGCTTGCAAAGGTGATGTCGGCTATCGGCGCGGGCTTGCCCGCCTCGGCATACCTCGGCGAAGAAGGCTTTTTCGATAAAGTGATTAAAAGAAGATAAAATAAATATAAAAGCAACCCGCGCGTGGTGTCCTTACCACGCACGGGTTTTGTTTTCTAAAATTATAACCTTAAATGAATTAACTCTATGTACATCTTTCACAATAGGAATAATAAGCAAAATTAAAGGCACCGCTATAATAATTAATTATAATTGTGTCGCCGTTTGAGATTTCGTGATAGTCTGTTACCTGTACGGGGACCCATTTTTCTTTATTATCAATTAAAACCTTTACTTCAAATTGAGTTGCCGTTCTTGACCAGGATTGAATATGTTTATCTATTACAGTATATTCGGCTTTTGTTGGTTCACCGTCAAATATGCAATTTGCCACGCCTATTGCGGTAGCGGAATAAACATAAGCAATAATAAATATTATAAGTCCTAAACCCAAAGCACTCAATACACTTATTATTTTCGTATAATTAATTTTCATCCAAACTTTTCTTAATAATATAAAAGCTATTACGGTAGAAATACACAGAATAACTGTCGCCGGTATCAACGCCCAAAGCCAATGCATATCGTTTACGTAAGCAACACGTGTCTGTTGCATCATAGCAAATAGCAACAAAACGACAACGCCGAGAATTTGGTTAATATTCGGCGACACTGAGCCATTTTTACGTAGCAACAATGCATGTCGACAACTGATTACAATGAGCATTGCGGCTGAAAAGACAACAGCGCATAACGTGAACGCGCCGCCGATAATATAAAGCAACAAAAAAACCACAAGACCAATTATAAACAGCATAAAATTTATAATGAGATCATAATTAACGCATGAAGTAAAAACTCCCTCAACAAATGCCGTTATAAATAATAACGAAAAGAAAAAGAGATAAAAAACAGTTCCCCACAATGAATTAAACTTATCATAGGCAAAAAATGAATTACTTAATAGCCCAATCAAACCCACGCCGAGAAAACCGATTAAATAAAGTATATGGAATATACGTTTTTTAGATTTTTGCATTTTAATCACCAAATATTTAAAATTATTATACCATAAAATCATCTACAATTCAAATATATCCATAAAAAACTATAGAGTTCTACTCTCACCGCCACGAAAATAGAAGGCATACCCCTTTCTATAGGTGGCGGTGATTGGGATTTTGCCGAAACCCCAAAGGGTCCCCTCGGCAAAGCGTCAGGCTACGCCCTCGCGCGAACCCACGGGACTTCTTCATTCCCTCTATCAAAATGCGGGGCGTACTTGTGGTACGCCCCGCATTTTGGCGGAGAGAGAGGGATTCGAACCCCCGGATAGTTGCCCATCAACGGTTTT
>CAYXXB010000040.1:0-12785 GCA_964468955.1 uncultured Clostridia bacterium
AAGGATAAGATGGCTATGCAGAGGCTTAAGGAAGCTTCCGAAAAGGCAAAGATTGAACTCTCGGGTATGAGTTCGACAAATATCAACCTGCCTTTCATTACGGTGGTTGACGGCGCTCCCCAGCACCTCGATATCGATTTGAGCAAGCAGAAGTTCGATTCGCTCACTTCCGACCTTGTTGAAAGAACAGTAGATCCTATGAGAAAGGCAATGAGCGACGCAAAGCTTTCTTACTCCGATTTGAGCAAAGTTATTATGGTCGGCGGTTCGACGCGTATTCCCGCGGTTTTCGACAAAGTTAAGAGCATTACGGGCAAGGAGCCTTTCAAGGGCATCAATCCCGACGAATGTGTTGCTATCGGCGCGGCAATTCAGGGCGGCGTTCTTTCGGGCGAAGTTAAAGACGTGCTTTTGCTCGACGTTATGCCTTTGACGCTTGGCATCGAAACGCTCGGCGGAGTTTCCACTCCCTTAATCGAAAGAAACACAACTATTCCCGTAAAGAAGAGTCAGGTGTTCTCCACCGCGGCTGATAATCAGCCCGGCGTTGAAATCAACGTTTTACAGGGCGAAAGAAAGTTTGCCCGCGACAATAAATCGCTCGGCAAATTTATGCTCAACGATATTCCTCCCGCACCCCGCGGCGTTCCTCAGATTGAAGTTACTTTCGACGTGGACGCGAACGGCATAGTAAACGTTACCGCAAAGGATTTGGGTACGGGCAAGAGCCAGAATATCACCATTACTGCTTCTACAAACCTTTCCGAGGACGAAATCGACAAGGCTGTCAAGGACGCTGAAAAGTATGCCGAAGAGGACAAGAAGCGCAAGGAAGTTATCGACAATAAGAACAATCTCGAAGGTATGATTGATTCTCTCGAAAAGACCGTTAAGGAAGCGGGCGACAAGCTTTCCGAAGACGACAAGAAGACTATTGAAGACGCGATAGCTCACGCAAAGACCGAGTTGGAAAGCGGCGATAACGACCGCATCAAGGAAGCTTTGGATCAGTTGCAGAAAGACGTTCAGCCCGTTATCGCAAAAATGTATCAGCAGGCGCAGGGAAGCGCGGGCAACGGCGGTAATCCCGGCGGTGACGACGGCGACACGGAATTCAGACAGCACTGATAAAGTGATTAACTAAAATAAGATTTATTAAATTTATTTGCAGCGCGCGTGTATACGTTCGCTGCAAAATCAGGTTTTTAACATGGCAGGAAAAAGTAATTATTACGACGTGTTGGGCGTAAAAAGAGACGCGTCGCAATCAGAAATTAAATCGGCTTACAGAAAGTTGGCTAAGCAGTATCACCCCGATTTCCACCCCGGCGACGCGGCTTGTGCCGAAAAGTTCAAACAGATTAACGAAGCTAACGAAACACTTTCCGACGAGAATAAGCGCAAACAGTACGATTACGAGTTGGACCACCCCGGTATGAGCGGAGGAATGGGCGGCGCAGGCGGAATGGGCGGTTTCGAGGACATAATTTCCTCTATGTTCGGCGGCTTCGGCGGTTTCGGGGGCGCAAGACAGAGCGCACCCACGCAGACGCGCGGTGCGGACATTTCCCATACCGTACGCCTTTCTTTTCTCGACGCAATCAAGGGTTGTACAAAAGAAATCAGCTACTTCCGTAACGAACCCTGTAAAGCCTGTTCAGGAACGGGCGCAAAAAGGGGTACGGCTTTCACGAACTGTGCAAAGTGCGGAGGAAGCGGCAGGGTAAGGTATCAGCAGGATACCATATTCGGGCGCACGATTCAGGTGGGCGTTTGTCCCGATTGCAACGGCACGGGCAAAAAGATTACGGAACGCTGTCCCGACTGCAAAGGCGTGGGTTATACGCGCAAACAGACGGTGTTCTCCGTTAAAATTCCCGCCGGAGTTGATAACGACAGCTCGCTCAGAAAACGCGGTTACGGTCAGGCGGCGGGTCACGGCGGCGAAAGCGGTGATTTGTACGTTTACTTCCGCATTGAACCGCATAAGCTGTTAAAGCGCGAAGACAAGGATTTGTACGTAAACGTGCCTATAAGCTTTAAGACGGCTTGTCTCGGCGGGAAAATTCAAGTACCCGGCATCGACGATTTGATTGACCTTACGGTGCCTGCGGGAACGGTAAGCGGTACCCGCTTCTGTATAAGGGGTAAGGGCGTTAAGACGGTGAACGGAACGGGTAACCTTTTCGTAACCGTGGAAATCGAAGTCCCCGAAAAGCTCACGCGCGAGCAGAGCAAAAAGATAAACGAATTCGAAAATGCAGTAGATATTAAATCCTGTGCGCGTATGCAAAAGTATGCGAACGACGTTTCGGCGCTTTACGGCAAGAACATAAATAAACAGTGATTTCACGAACATACGAAAAATCACGGCAACCCGCCGTGGTTTTTTTGCTTTAATGCAGTAAAGATATTTTTATTGCCAAATATTTATGAATGTGATATTATTAATCTAATACACATTTAATGAGGGGGGATTATGCTAAAAGTTACTTGTATTATCGGAAGTCCGCACGCAATCGGCAGTTCGGCATATCTTGTCGATTCTTTTATTAATGGGATAAATAATACTGCCGTTACTGTAAAAAAGTATTGCATTGGCGAAATAAAAATGAACTACTGTTACGGCTGTAAAAAGTGTTACGTAAACGGCGAATGTGTGCAGAGTGACGACGTAAAAAACGTTGTTCTCGATATTTTAAGTTCCGACTACGTTATTATTGTCGCTCCGTCTTGGTGGGCGGACGTCCCCGCTCAGTTAAAAACGCTTTTCGACAGAACCACGCCTTACGGCGATACGAATCCTAACCGCAAATATAAATCGGACAAGCCTGTTAAGGGGATTGCAATAGCCGTTCGCGCAGGGGTGCGAGAGCAGGAAAACGAACTTATTTTAAATTCAATTCAGCACTATTTCGGTCATTTGGGAATCGAAACGGTTGAAAGAATTTCCATCTGCCAAACGGACACTTTAAACGATTTGTTGCAAAAGCACCAAACGGAAATTAAAAAAGTTTCTGATTTAGGGAAACACATAGGGGGAATTAAATGAGTATAAAAGTAATTACAATTTGTGGAAGTATGCGATTTTCAAAGGAAATTATGAAAATTGCAACCGAACTTGAAATAAGCAAAGGCTATTGCGTTATTCAGCCTGTTTACAATGCTGATAACAAAGCTTTAAATGATAGCGAATTGAAAAACGTTGTAAAGGCGCATTACAAAAAAATCGATATATCCGACGCCATATTTGTTGTAAACCTGGGCGGATATATCGGTAAATCGGTGGCGGAAGAAATAGAATACGCAAAAAAATGTAATAAGGAAATTCTTTATTTGGAATAAGCCTATTATTTCAGATTACGTTCGATGAATTCAAAATAATTCTTTGACTTTACCGCGCTTTTGTTATTTTTATACCAATCATACGCACGCTCAAAGCCAACAGACAGAGGTATCAAGTCGGGAGCAATCTCATTCTGTGCAACCGTGTCAAGCACGTATCCGTAATCATAGAAGGGAAAATAATTGCGTTGCTCGATTTCACCCGATACGTTTATAAAAGTCGGAATTTTACCGACTGCCGAGTAGCAAATATCGACCCATTCTTTAATAGTTATAGGTTCGTTTCCTACGTTGAAAATTTTCCGAGTTGGCTGAAAATCAAGTAACGTTTCTATAAACCTGCATAAATCTTCAACATGGAAAAATTGTAATGGCATAGAACCGTCTTTAGGCAAATAGAACGGCATATTCATTTCGGCACAGTCGAATACGAACGCTTCTCGGTAAATATTATTATATTCGCCGTATAAATAGGGCGGTCTTAAAATATAGGCGGTCGGGACTCTCTTTAACAGAGCGTTTTCGGCGGCTATTTTATTTATGCCGTAATCACCCCAAAACTTATTTTTACCGCAGGGGTCGCTTTCATTAAACGGTATTTCAAGCGTTTCAGGGTATACTGCACTTGAACTAATCATAATGTAATTATCAAAACTTTCAAGGTTGTTAAGCAAAATATTTATATCTTCGTCGGTATATGCGGTTACGTCGATAACAGTATCAAAATGTAAACCTTTAAGCTTCCCGTTTATTTCTTTGCGGTCACATTCAATCAGTTTGACGTTTGGTAATTGCGGTTTCGTATTGCGGTTAAGAACGCAAACTTCATTGCCATAATTCGCAAAATATTCCGCTATAAACTTGCTTACGAAAACCGTACCGCCCGTAACTAATATCTTCATTATTCGCACCCTGATTTTTGTCTGAATTCATTATAACAAAAATAATGCGGCGAAGCAATATCTTTTATAAATTATATTAACTGAATAGTTAGTTCTACAATTTTGCGGATTTGCAATTTTTTAGGATTTGATTTACTTAGTTTTTTGCAAATAAAATTGCTAGCTAGTTAGTTAATATATTTGCACGAAGTATACTGATGTGATAAAATTGAAATCAATATTTCACAAAAGAAGAGGTGAATTTATGGTAAGAATTTACGGCGGAGCTTTAAGATTATTAAGAAAAAATCCGCGCGAAATCTTTATTTCCATAACGTTGTTTATCGTGTTTACTACGTTGTGTTTGGCTTTGGCTATAATTGCGTCCTCGTGCAGTAATAACTATACAGGAAATGACGGAAGCGTTTTTGAATACGTTTACGATGAGCAAAACGGAGGCTGGGTGGTTAGCGGTATTGCGGACGGTGCGGATAGATGTGTGGAAATCCCCGCAGAGTTTAAAGGCGAAAGTGTGGTGGGCGTAAGCTGTGAAATATTTTCGGAAGATTCGGTTTCGGAATATGTGTTTTGCGGCGACGTATTCTTCACACAAACGGAAAAGCTTGCAAAGGCAGATTTAAGCGTGAAAAAGTTTTACGCCGCAAGAAATGTGATTGACGGAATACGTGCGCAGTTGTACTCTTGCGCAAATGACGAAGCAATCAGATATAACGCGCTTGAGCTGGCTAACGGTGTTGTTCCCTCCAATCTGAAAGCCGACGAAATATATTTAACGTTCAAATACGATTGGCAGAGCTTGACCGCCGTTGGCGGAAACGTTCTGCCTGTTTTTATAGGCACAATCGGGGAAAGCTTTGATATTGATGAGTATGCCGAAGAATACGGCTATGTAATTAACCGCGATAAAACCCATATTTCTCATTTGGATTGGGCATATTCCTATTGCAACGGTTATATTTTAAACGATATAACGGTGGGAACCGCTTCGTTGTTCGGCGGGATTATACTAACTGAAAGTGAGGAAGCCTGCGTGCAGTTCGAGCGCGTATACCGCATTTATATTCACGGCGGAAACGGTAACAATTACGATCTTAACAGTGTTCAGCCCGACTTTTGTTTCGATAGCTTGAACGGGGAAAGACTTGATTTCCGTTACGTTGCTCAAAGCAATGCGGACGGGCTGCTCGGCGGTATTCAATTAAGGCGCGGGTACAGCCTCGGCTGGAATTACGCCGTTCGCAATGAAAATTCCGATAACTCTGTTATAAAGCTTGAAAGCCTTTCTTATGCTCTTGAAAAGGAACTGTCAGACCTTGACCTTTATCCCGTCTGGACGGCAAACGATTTCAACGTGCAAATAGCTTCTAGCGACGGCGATAACGTGATAACTTACGGCGACGACATTACGTTCTTAACCGTTGATACGCTTACGGACGACGGTTTCACATTTGAATACGAATGGACTCATAACGGTGAAGTAGTAGGCAGGGAAAGCGCTCTCGAGCTTGTTTGTCCTTCGTTGGATGGCGCATATGACGGGGTTTATATGGTAAAAGTAACCGCTTTCGAGGGCAAAACGGCTTTCAGCGTGGCTTACGCCGATATCGTGCTTAGCATAGAAAAACGCGAAGTAACCGTCGATTGGGCGGAAGGTGCGCTTATCTATAACGGCGGTTTGCAAGCGCCCAAGGCGGAAGCTTTCGGCATATTCGGCGAGCAGTTGGTAGATAAAGTTTCGGGCAGTGGCATGAACGCCGGCAGTTACCGTGCGGCTGCTATGTCGGATTCTTTAAATTATATTTTGGTTAACGCGGAAAAAGACTTTACGATAGTTAAAGCGCCGTTAACGGTAAAGGCGCGTGATTGCAGTGTCGTTTACGGCAATCAACCGCAGGCAAACGGCGCTGAATTTTTCGGCTTTGCAGGTGGCGACGGAGAGGAAGATTTATCGGGTACGCCTGTATATTCGTTCACTTTATCAAGCTCGCAAGTGGGCAAGTATTCAAACGGAGTACACTTAAGCGGATTGAATTCGGATAACTATGAAATAAATTACGAAAGCGGAAATATTGAAATTGTTCCGAGGATTGCCGAGTTGAGTTGGGAAGGTTTGGAGGAATTAATTTACGACGGTAGATCCCACTATATTAGCGCGACAGTGAAGAACGTGCTTGATGGTGATGAGTTGTCTGTCGAAGTTGTAGGAGGTGCTGAGGTAAATGCAGGAAGCTATATGGCTTCGGCAACTCTTGCGGGAAGAGACAGCGGAAATTATACGATTGGCGAAAACGGTTCGATCGAATATATAATCGAAAAAGCGGATATAGCGCCCGAAGTTACGGTTGCCGATACGGAGTACGGCAGTGCGTGTTCCCCCGTAGTTACCGGTAATTCGGGCGGCGGCGCGATTGTTTTCTCTTACGGCAAGTCGCTCGATTTTTCAAAGGCAATCACGCGTATGACCGTCGGGGAATACTACGTGCGGGCAAGCGTTGAAGAAACGGAAAACTATAAATGCGCGGTTGCGGTTTCATCATTTAAAATCGTACCGCTCGTAGTTTCGCTCACTTGGAAAAACAACACGCAGTTGACATATGACGCCGCGCCTAAAAACGTTTCGGCAACGGCCGGCAACACCCTGACGTTTGACAGGGTTTCAATCAAGGTTACGGGCGGGAATATGGTCGATGCGGGAAGCTATACGGCGGAAGCCGAGCTTTATGGAAACGACGCGTTCAATTACGCGTTACCGCAAATGCACACGTGTACGTATGTTATAGAAAAGTGTGCGTTAACTATCGTTGCCGAACCAAAATCCTCCGTGTATTCGGAGAAGTTGGAAAAGCTTACGGCTAAGGTTTACGGCACTATATATAACGGCGAGGTTGACTATTCCCTGCGTAAAGAAGATGGCGTTGATGCGGGGTTATACGCCGTCGAAGTGGTCGTTGGACAGTACGATAACTACGAAATCACGACCGTTAATTCTTATTACAGAATAACTAAACTGACTCCCGAAATCGACGGGGCGAAAGACGGCGTAATTGTTTTACAGGACTGCGTTGCATACGGTTCGGCTTTAAACAGTTTGACGGATAAGCTTCCTTCGGCTTCCGTGCAAGGCAAATGGGAGTGGGCGGACGGCGGTTATTCGACAGTCGGCGAAGTCGGGCAAAAATCTTTTACGGCAACGTTTAAACCGACTGACGGAAAAAACTGTAACGACGTGAATTTAACCGTTCATATGCTTGTAAAGAAAGAAAATAAGTTTACCGTATATTTGGGCAGTAGCAGTCAAAGCGTAATATTTGCGGATTCTTCCCAACCGTTCAGACTTAAATGGAACGGAGGTGCGGTGTATATAGATTATTTGGTTACGGGAAGTTGGGGCGACTTCAGTCAGGGTGATTTGACGGTGACTGCCGTCCGAAAGGACGGAACGGCGGCTAATGCTGTCATAGACGAATTTACCGTGATTTTGAATGTACAAGGGGAATATCTGATTACGTTCGAGTGTTCGGGCAACGACGAGTATATGAGCGGAAGCGTTACCTTAACCGTAATCGTTGAATAGCTGATTGCGATAAGGATTTTATTGCGGCGTCTAAAAGAATTTTTGCAAACGATTTAAAAGTTGTTGACAAAGGCGTATTTATTTAGTAGAATGATAAAGCTGTTTAGGCGGTATTACTGAATAAATACGCACCATTAGCTCAACTGGATAAAGCGTTGGTCTACGGAACCAAAGGTTAGAGTACCTTTCAAAAGCTCAAAACTTAATATGCACCGTTAGCTCAACTGGATAGAGCGTTGGTCTACGGAACCAAAGGCTAGGGATTCGAATTCCTTACGGTGCACCAAAAACGGTTAAAATCGACTTGATTTTAACCGTTTTTGCTATGTTTAGCACAATTATATGGCTAAAGCGCTGTCAAATGAACTTTTTCTAACCTTTTGGGTTAGAAAAGCTATAGACGTTATAATAAAAAAAGAAGAGGCTAGAAATTTCGTAAAACCGTAAATTTCTAACCTTTTTTCTAACCTTTTTCAAAAAAATGAACTGGTTTCTACTAACTCTTTTGCAATTTGTCTATTATATCTGTTACATTGGTAGACATTACAGGTGTGGAATCGCCTTTTAATAAGCCAGTATCTGAACGGCTAAATAAAGAATTGATTACTAACGCTTTTTCCTTGTCTGTAACAGCTTTGTTATTTAAGAGCGCAAGATAGAAATATGAAAGCTGTTCTCTTTCCTTGGCATCACGTGAAAGGTGAAACGAACTCATTGCCATTTTTACAAACATTCTTAACATGTATATAGCTACACTTGCTATCACGGTTACAATTGCTGTGTTTTTTAATATATCAAACCAGTGAGAATCAGTATCAAATATCTGTGGAACAAAGCAGATTATTAAAATCAACATTGTAATAATAGCTAAAGCAGTAACACAACTTGCTGCTAACCAAGCTATACCTTTTTTTGAATATGAGCTAGCCATCTCCTTCCAATAGGTCGCGGGCTTTTCCAGTCGCAATTTATTTTCGTAAAGATTTTCTAACTCTTGACTTCTTGTTTCTTTTAAATTAAAAAACTCTTCAGTCTTCTTTTTTAAATTATCAATTTCATCATCTGTTTGTTTTTGTATTTCCGCAATTCTCTTTTCGTGTGAATGAAACGACCTAGTGTAAACCTTCAGCGGTCATGCGGGTAAAGTTAATGTCATATACATTGTCAAAATGAAGCGCACCATTGCAATAGCGTATAAGTAACAAATTAGTTCCTCCATTATATTGCCATTTACTTCTTGCTTCTAGATCTTTTAAGAATTTTACGTATTTTTTTGTATCAAACTTCCTTCTGTTTTGTCGGTAGTAATATCCGGGACAAAAGAAGTCTACGTACTTTCCGGAACGCTCATTTAAATAGTCAAATCTATTATCGATATATCCGCTTACGACGTCATCGTTGTTTGGGTCTGCAAACAATATGCATGCTATCCGTTCGCCGTTTCCATATTTACTTTTGAGTCCTTTTATAAATTGTTCATATTCTGATAAAACTATTATATTATTTACAACCATAAAATTTTGTATGTTTTCGTATCTCATTAGTTTAGTATCCTATATTATTATTTAAAGTAATATCTGCATATCTTTTTAAGAGTTTCTTTCTTTTGTTCGGGTCTAGCATTTCAAACACGCAAGAGGTAAATTCTCTTTCTTGTTCGCTTATAAATCTTTTGAATGAGTTTTTACTTTTTGGAATTTGTTCAGATATAACTATATATAGCTCAACAAGTAATTCTAATGTTTTATGTCTGAAGCCCCTATAAGCTAAAGGGTTAGTACTACCAAATCCGCTATCGGACTTAACGTTTGGGAAATAAAATCTGCCAACTTCTATCAATGCGGAAAGTTCAGCCAAATCCGCTTTTTTATCATATGTTGGTTCATCGATATACTCTTTAAATCTGATTAAAATCTTTACTACTTTTTCATACCAAGCTATTATCTCACTTGTGTAGCTTTGAGCAATTTCAAATTTCTTACTATTGCTTATAATAGTGTAGATAGCACCTATTAAAGCAATGACTGCCGAAACTACGATTGAAATAATAGCTATATAATCGCTTGCTTTCATTTGTGAGCCGTTCTCCTTAGTTATATTTATAAATTTATTTTAAGCTCTTACAGTTATCGTTGCTACCGCTTATCGTTTGCATTTTGTCGTCTCTTATTGGCAAAATAAAATAGATGGCTACACATTGCAAGCATCTCTATTTCTTGTTTGTTTTCGTTGCTGAATCTTTTTAAAATGTAAATAATAACGTTCGCACTAATACGCAACCTTGTTTATTAAACGGGGTTGCGTTTTTTGACTGTTTGTGAAATATTATAAAAAAATGTGTTTTTGTAACACAAATTATAATTTTTCTATTGCAAACAGATAAAAAATATGATATCATAATTTCGTATGCAGGAAATATTAAAATCAATTAACGAAGCCGAAGAAAAAGCGGCTGAAATAAAGGCGGCGGCACAGCAAAAAGCGGCTGAAATTGCGGGCAATGCGGAAGAGCGTTCCGCAGAAATTTTAAAGCTTTCGGAAGCGGAATGTAAAGCTTACCGCGAAAAGGCAATCAAGGAAGCCGAAGAAGCGGCCCAGAAGAATTACGACGACGAAATTACCGTAAAGAGAGCGGAAGCGGCTAAGTACGCCTCCGACTGCCTTAAGACTACGGATAATATCGTGAGCGACATTGTACGGAGGATTGTGCGTGGCAGTTGCTGAAATGGGCAAGCTCAATCTTGTCGCTATGTCCTACGAAAAAGACAAGGTGTTAAACGCCTTGCAGCGTACGGGCGCGACAGAAATCAAGTTGCACTCTCAAACTGAATACGCCGAGCCGATGATTGCGGACTGCGAAAGCCTTAAAGAATATCTTGCGGGCTTGGAAGACGCGCTTTCGAAAATTACGGAAAGCGTGGATAAGTATATTTCACGCAATAAAATTAAGCCCGATTTTCCCGATGGCGAATGTGAAATCACATATTCTGAATTTATCGGTGCAAAGGATTTAAAGGCGGAAGCGGACGAAACGGTTGAAGAGGTCAACCGTCTTTTGGACGCGCATAAAAAGACCTCCGCAGAGCTTTCAAAGGTTAAACGCCTGCTCGCGGACGCGGAAATATATGCGTCCGTAAAACAGCCGTTAAAGGTTGAAAACACTGCGCACGCACGCTTTAAAATAGGCATCGTTCCCGCGTCGTCAAAGGAAAATTTCATACAGGCGATGGACGAACTTCCCCTTGCTTCGTATTCGTTTTTAGCAAGCGGCGGCGACAGCGAGCTTATTATGGTCGCCGCGCACAAAGCGGAAGCGGAAAAAACCGACGGGGTTTTGCAAAGCTTCGGTTTTGCCAAATGTCCTTTCGACGACGGTCGCACTGGCGAGGAAATTTACAATGAACTGAAAAAGCGCGAGGAAGAGCTTGAACTCGAACTGCGCGAAAATTCGGACCTGTATTCGTTCAGACACCGCATCCGCAACTTGAAAATTTACTGCGACTACGTAGCGTTCGAGCTTGAAAAAGCCGAACTTTCAGAAAAAATGCTCGCAACGCAGACGACGGCTTTAATCGAAGCGTACGTTCCCGTAGAGGCGGAAGAGGGCGTGAAACAGGTTTTAACGGAAGTTTCGCCCGCAATATATTTTGAATTTTCCAAGCCGTCAGAGGACGAAGTTCCCCCGACGCTTTTAAAGAATAATAAGGTAGTTAAAAATTTCGAAGCCGTAACGAATATGTATTCCGCTCCGAACTCCCGCGAGTTCGACCCGAACACGGTAATGGCGTTCTTCTACAGCCTTTTCTTGGGTTTCATTATGGCGGATATGGGCTACGGCTTGATGATGATTTTAGGCGGCGGCTTCCTATGGCATAAGAACAACCGCCGCGACAATATGATAGGCAGGCTGGGCGGCGTGTTCGCTATAGGCGGTATATTTACGGTTATATGGGGCGCGTTGTTCAATTCGTTCTTCGGGTTTGCGCTTCTTCCCGTCAAGGTAATGCCCGACTTACAGGGCGCGGAAATGAGCTGGTCGCTTTCGGGGATAAACGTTCCCGCGCTTTTGATAATAAGTATGCTTATCGGCGTCGTGCAGATTTTCGCAGGCTACGTCTGCCTTGCGGTTCAGTGCTGGCGCAGGGGCAAAATTTTAGACGGTATTTTCGACGGCGTCGTCTGGGCGGTATTTTCCGTAGGTGTGGGGCTTGCCATTGCAGGCTTTGTAGAGCAGTTCAACATTCCCATACTTGCGACGGTGGGAGGAATTATTGCGGGGGCAAGTCTTGCCGTTGCAATTCTGACCGCGGGCAGACACGAAAAATTAATCGGCAAATTTACGAAGGGCTTCGGCTCTGCGTACGGCGTTATTAACTACGCTTCCGATATTTTGAGCTATGCAAGGCTTTACGGCTTAATGCTTGCGGGCGCGGTAATAGCGGATATAATCACTTCCAATTCCGTATCGTTGATAGGAAGCGGAAACGTCGCGTTCATAATTTTGGGCGTAGCGATTATGCTTATCGGGCATGTGTTCAATCTTGCGATAGGGCTTCTCGGCGCGTATATTCACGACGCAAGGCTTCAGTACGTAGAGTTCTACGGCAGGTTTTACGAGGGCGAGGGCAATTTGTTCACCCCTCTCGGTTCTAAGCACAAACACATTTACGTGTTAAATAAATAAAAAACATTATTGGAGGTATATATGTTTTTATCACTTTTGGAAGGAGAAGGAGTCGCTCAGGCGGTTGAAACCATCGGCGAAAAAACTCAGGCGATGGGTTATACCGGTTTTACGGTCGCTATGATTGGCGTAGCTTTGTGCGTGCTTCTCTGCGGTGTAGGTTCGGCAATCGGTCTTTACAAGACGGGTACCGCGGCTGCGGGCGTATTGGGCGAAGCGCCCGATAAGTTCGGTAAAGTTCTCGTACTCGTGCTTCTTCCCGCAACGCAGGGTATTTACG
>CAYXXB010000041.1:0-12053 GCA_964468955.1 uncultured Clostridia bacterium
GTCAGAAGGTCAACAAGACCGAAACCGCGATAAGAATTACGCACTTCCCCACGGGCATCGTCGTAACCTGTCAGAACGAACGCAGTCAGCTTCAGAATAAAGAAATGGCGTTCCAATATCTGCGCGCAAAGCTGATAGAGCGGCAGATTGCCGACAGGGAAGCCGCGGACGCGGAAATCAAGGGCGAAATCAAAAAAATCGAATGGGGCAGCCAGATACGCTCCTACGTGTTCTGCCCGTACACGCTTGTCAAGGACCACCGCACAGGCTATGAAAACACCAACGTTCAGGCGGTTATGGACGGCGATATTCAGGCATTTATTATAGACTATCTCAAAAAGACCGTATAAGCTTACGGCTAGGGGGTTATTATGTCAAAACGCATATCAAATTACAAGGCTTCCGCGGCGGAATTCGGAAAGAGACTTACCGCTCTTTACAAATTAAAGTTTTTCCCCCGTTTAGGAAAAGAGTTTGCGGACGAGTTATTTAAGTCGGGCGTTGAAGCGGGTGCGAAGATCAGCGCGCTCAGCAATATCAGCGATGCGGGAAATAAAATAAGGGTAGCGACCGACGCGTTGGTTACGCTCAATCAGGTTGCGTTTGCCGCGCAGGTTATGGTTGAAGGCGGGTTCTATACAGCAGAACAGACGGCGCCCGTAAACGCTTACATAGAGAAACTTATCGACGCGTTGAGCGGGCTTATCTCTTCCGTCAAGGTTCGCCAGACCGGCGGCGACGGGCGCAGGATGCAGCACCGCATTGTGGTTGAACAAAAACCCGTAGTCAAACGCAGGGTTATCGTCAATGCGCCGCAGGATGATAATACCGAAGCAACGTATACCAACGGTCAGCAGACGAGTATGACTTTGGATATTCCCACAGTTACAAGCGATATGGACGACGGCTTCAACGCGCCTTATAACAAATAGAAAAATCACGGCGGCGTTAAGCGTTAACGCCGCCGTTTACTTGTTCGGTTGATAATATGTACGATTTAACAAATTACAAAATCAAAAAAGAGCCGATAATTCTCGGCATAGAATCGAGCTGCGACGAAACCGCCTGCGCCGTTTTACAGGGGCGCAATATACTCGCCGATGAAATAATTTCTTCCGCTCAGGAGCAGACGAAATACGGCGGGGTCGTTCCCGAAATCGCAAGCAGAGCGCACACGGACGCTATAGACGAGGTTGTAAAACGCGCTCTCGCTTCCGCAGGGATTTCAAACAGACAGGTGGACGCGGTTGCCGTGACCTACGGGGCGGGGCTTTTAGGCGCGCTTTTGGTCGGGCTTTCATTCGCGAAATCGTTCGCCTATTCCTTGGGTATTCCGCTTATCGCCGTAAACCATATACGCGGACATATGGCGGCGGCGTATCTTGATAATCCGAAGTTAAAACCGCCTTTTATCACGTTGCTTGCAAGCGGAGGGCATACCGCAATAATGCACACGGAAAGCTATTCCGTTGCAAAGGCGCTCGGTGGAACGTGCGACGACGCCGCCGGCGAAGCGTTCGACAAGTGTGCAAGGGTGTTATCCTTGCCCTATCCGGGTGGTCCCAACGTGCAGAAGCTGGCGCAGGGCGGCAAAGCAAATATTGCTTTCCCTTCGGCGCTCGTAAGGCACGGTGACGGAATGACGTTTTCTTACAGCGGTTTAAAGACTGCGGTTATCAACTATTGTCATACGGCCGAGCAAAAGGGAACGGCAATAAACCGTGCGGACGTGGCGGCTTCATTTCAGAAAGCGGCGATTGACCCGTTGGTTGCAAAGACGGTTGAAAGCGCGGTTAAGCTCGGAGTTGATACTGTAACGGCAGGCGGCGGCGTAATCGCAAACGACTATTTAAGAATAACGTTACAAAGGGCTTGCGATAAAGAGGGGTTAAACCTCATATTACCCTCTAAACGCTACTGCACGGACAATGCGGCTATGATAGCTTCCGAAGGGCTTAATCTATATCTGGCGGGTAAATTTGCACCGCTTGATATAAACGCAAAGGCGGCTCTTCCTCTTAACGGCTGAGATTAATTCAACATTAAACAGGTACTTTGAAATATGGTTAAATTCATGTTTGCCGACGGGCAGGACTTGTGCGTGTTCGACGGTGAAAAAGTAAAAAAATATAATAGCGGTTACATAGAAAATTATAAGCGGAACAGTGAAAACGCCCGCAGGTCAACCGAGTGGAAACGAAGCGGTGAAGGCGCCCTTTTCCGCGGTGATACGTCTCCGAGAGATAGCGCCGAACCCGCAATAGATTGCTCGATAGGCGGCATATATCCCACTGCGAACGACGATTGGATAGTATATTCTTTCTCTGTGAACGGCACGTCGGGCATATATAAAAAATGCCTTTCGGATGAAAAAACGCCCGAAACCCACGTAATTAATTCCAACTCGCTTTCCTTTTTCGGCGGTTCGCTCAATTCCTGTACGGATACGCTTGCAATCTCCGTTCAACGCGGTTATTACAATTCGGATATCGGTATATTCGATCTAACTACGGACGACTATAAATGCGTGACTGACGGCGATACTTTGGACACAGACCCCTACATATCCCCCGAAGACGGCAACGTTATCTACTTTTCCTCCCGCGGGGTGGGTAGGGATAACCACGGTAATTTCGTCGAGCTTTCTCCTTCTTCCATATGCAAGCTCGATTTGAACGCTATGGATATAGAAGAAATTGCCATATCTCGCAATTACAGTTATTTCAAACCCGTATATTACGGGGGCAAAGTGTATGCAATCAAAGCGCCCGTAAAGGAAAAGCGGGGCAATGCGTTCGTGGAATTTCTGCTTTTCCCTTGGCGCATATTGCAGGCGATAGCGAGCTTTATAAATATTTTCGTGACGGCTACGACGGGCAAAGGGCTTACTGAGGGCGGACCCAATCCTGCACGCGGCAAGGACTACGACAGTAAGAAAATAGAAGTTGCGGGCAACTTGATCGACGTCGAAAAACAGATGAAGAAAAACGCCAGCAAAAAGGATAGCGATTTCGGCTTCATTCCCAAGAGCTGGCAGCTTATCGAGGTGGATAGCGGTAAGGTTATAAAAAGCGGCATAGGCGACTTCGATATTGCCGAGGACGGCACGATTATCGCAACCAACGGCAGGCGCATTTTTGCAATCAAGGACGGCAAGTGCAAAAAGGTGTGCAATGCGGAATTCTGCGTAAAGGTTAGCTGTAAGCACGGCACGGACAAAAAAACAGATTCCCTTTTCGGCTTCTGATAAGCTTTGAAATTAGGCGTGCAATTTACTTTACTTTTTTTAAGTTAAGCATTATAATTTATTTAATAATTGAATTTTAGAGGCGATTACAAAGGACAACGCTTTAAAATTTCCCGTTTTTCAGAGAGCTTTCGTTCGGTGCGAGAAAGTAAACGGATTTTAAAGATATCACCTTTCAGCCTGCTCCCCCAAAACGCGTTAATTGGGCAATATGTGCCGTTCAATGCGGAAAAGTAAGGGAACACGGATTCGTAACCCGTTACCAGTTACGGCAAATGGTAGTTTGTTTTGGTGGTTTATAAGCGCATTTTCGGCGTCCGAAACTCGGACGCCGTTATTTTATATTTAAGAGGTATTTTATGTACAAGAAGGTAGACACATCCCTCAACTTTATTGAAAGGGAAAAGGAAATTATCGAGTTCTGGAAAGAGAACGGTGTTTTCGAAAAGTCGGTAGATAAGAATGTCGGCGGAGAAGAATTTTCTTTCTATGACGGTCCTCCTACGGCGAACGGCAAACCTCATATCGGGCATATATTAACCCGCGTTATGAAGGACATTATTCCCCGCTATCAGACGATGAAGGGCAAGCACGTTTTGCGTAAAGCGGGCTGGGATACGCATGGCCTTCCAGTCGAACTGGAAGTTGAAAAGCTGCTCGGCATTGACGGCAAACCGCAGATTGAAAAATACGGCATAGAACCTTTTATAAAGCAGTGTAAGCAGTCAGTGTGGAAGTACAAGGGCGAGTGGGAAAAAATGAGCGACCGCGTAGGTTACTGGGTTGATATGGACAACCCCTACGTAACTTATGACGATAAGTATATCGAGTCCGAGTGGTGGGCGCTCAAGCAAATGCACGAAAAGGGTCTTTTATACAAGGGACATAAAATCGTTCCCTATTGCCCCCGTTGCGGAACGGCGCTTTCCTCGCACGAAGTGGCGCAGGGATATAAGCTCGTCAAGGAAAACTCCGCAGTTGCAAAGTTTGCCGTAATCGGCGAAAAGGATACGTATATATTGGCGTGGACGACTACGCCGTGGACGCTTCCTTCCAACGTTGCGCTGTGTATGAATCCCGACGAGCCGTACGTTAAAATCGAAGCGGACGGCGTTAAGTATATAATGGCGGAAGCGCTGGTCGGCAAGTTCTTCGAGCAGTATTCCGTAATCGAAAGAAAGCTCGGCAAAGAGTGGGAAGGTTTGGCATATACCCCGCTGTTTGTAGAAACTTCTGCGGAAATCGCACGCATATCCCCCGCGAACGCACCCTACAAGGCGCACTACGTTGTGTGCGATAATTACGTTACAATGGGCGACGGCACGGGTGTTGTTCATATTGCGCCTGCGTTCGGCGAGGACGACTATAAGGTCGGCAAACGCTATAATCTGCCCGTCGTTCAGCTTGTCAACGAAAGGGGCTGTTTCGACGAGAGGTTCGAAAGCTTAAACGGAACGTTCGCAAAGAAAGCGGACAAAACGATTTTGGAAATGCTTGAAAAAAGCGGCAACCTGTTCGCAGTAGTTCCGTTCGAACACGACTATCCTCATTGCTGGCGCTGCGATACTCCGCTTCTGTATTACGCACGTTCAAGCTGGTTCATTGCGGTGACGAAGGTAAAGGATCAAATCATAGCTTCTAACCGCTCCGTAAACTGGATGCCCGACACGATTAAAGAGGGCAGAATGGGCAACTTCTTGGAAAACGTTATCGACTGGGGCTTGTCCCGCGACAGGTATTGGGGAACGCCCTTGCCCGTCTGGGTTTGCCCCGATTGCGGAGAAATAGAAGTTATCGGCTCTAAAACCGAACTTAAAGAAAAGTGCGGGTTGCCCGCCGATAAGGATATTGAACTTCACCGCCCGTACCTTGATAATCTCACCTGCTCCTGCCCGAAGTGCGGAGGCAAGATGAAGAGAACGCCCGAAGTTATAGACTGTTGGTTCGACTCTGGTTCGATGCCCTTTGCGCAGTATCATTATCCGTTTGAAAACAAAAACGTGTTCGAGCAGACCTTCCCTGCGGATTTCATTTCCGAGGCGGTTGACCAAACGCGCGGATGGTTCTATACCTTGCTAGTTATCAACACTATATTGTTCGGCAAAGCGCCTTTCAAGAACTGTATAGTATTAGGTCACGTAAACGATAAAAACGGCATAAAGATGTCCAAGCATAAGGGCAACGTCGTGGACCCTTGGTCGGTTCTCGATAAGCAGGGTTCGGACGCGGTTCGCTGGTATTTCTACACGGGTTCGGCGCCTTGGATTCCTTCCCGCTTCTATGAGGAAGCCGTTTCTGAAGCGCAGAGAAAGTATATCGGTACGCTTTGGAATACGTACGCGTTCTTCACGCTATATGCCGATATAGACGGCTACGACCCTTCTGAATACAGCCTTGCGAAATGCAAACTTTCGCTTATGGATAAGTTCATTTTATCCAAGCTCAACAGCCTTATTCAGCTTGTGGATAAGGATTTGGCTAAGTACGAAATCACCGAGAGCGCACGCGCCTTACAGGACTTTACGGACGTGCTTTCCAATTGGTACGTGCGCCGTTGCAGGGAGCGTTATTGGGGCAGTGAAATGACGGAGGACAAAGCAGCGGCATACACCGTTTTGTATACGGTTTTGGTAACGCTTGCTAAGTTGACCGCACCATATACCCCGTTCATTGCTGAAATGATGTACCAGAACTTAGTTCCCGAGTTTTATCCCGAACAGCCTAAATCCGTGCATTTGTGCGCCTTCCCGAAGGCTGACGAAAGCATGATTGACGGCGAACTCGAAAAGGCTATGGACGGTGTTTTAGACATCGTAATTTTAGGCAGAGCGGCGCGCAACGCGGGCAATATGAAGAACCGTCAGCCACTTGCCGAAATGGTGGTAGTAACCGAACGCGACTTCTCGCTTTCCGAAGAAGAAACGGAAATCATTCTCGACGAACTCAACGTCAAAAAGCTCACGAGGGCGGACGACGCGGGCAAGTATATAAAATATAAACTTAAACCTCAGCTCAAAACGCTCGGACCAAAGTACGGCAAAAAACTTGGCGCGATATCCGCGTTCCTCGCTTCCTGCAATGCTGAAGAGGTCGTCGCGGCTGTAAAGAACGGCACATATACCGTGGCTAATTTGGACGTCGTGCTAGAAAAAGAGGACTTGCAGATTTTAACCGAAAGCGCTTCGGGCTACGTTGCAGCGGCTGATAACGGCATAACCGTTGCTCTCGATACCGTTCTTACACAAGAGCTTATAGACGAGGGCATAGAGCGCGAAATTGTTTCCAAAATACAGAATATGCGCAAGGAAGCGGGCTTCGAGGTTACCGACCGCATAGAGGTGTATTTCACCGCTTCGGGCAGAGTTGCAAGCATTTTAAAAGCGGCGGGCTTTGCTTCTTCAGTACTCGCCAACAAGGTGGAGGAAGGCACTGCGGAAGGCTTCACAAAAGAGTTGTCTATCAATGGAGAGAAAGCAACTTTAACGCTTGTAAGATAAGCTGAAATTTCATAACTTAAAACAAACGCTCATAGAATATTTCTGTGAGCGTTTTTGATTTGAAGAAAGGTGAAAAGGGTGAAATTTTATCTGTTGACGTGGACGGAGCGGCGGGGGAAAGGCTGGCTTCTCTCGGCATAGTTAAAGGCGCAGTTGTGACGTGTCTCAGCTTTTCACTGTTCAAGGGAAGTGTGATGATATCCGTAGGCGCAAACCGCATAGGTTTTAGAAAGGCTGTTGCGAGCCGTATAGAGGTGCGCGTATGAAGGCGCGTGCGTTGCACGTGCAAGCCGAGGAAAGGCGAGCTAACATTGTGCTTGCGGGCAATCCCAACGCGGGCAAAACCACGCTGTTCAACGCATTGACGCGCAGTAATTTAAAGACGGGCAATTTCCACGGAGTAACAACTTCGCCCTCTTCAAAAACCGTGGGCGGCGTAACGTATACCGACGTCCCCGGTATGTACTCATTCAACGGCTATACAATGGAAGAGCAGTCTGCGGCGGAAGCGGTGAAAAACGCCGATTTGATTATAAACGTAGTGGATTGTTTAACTCTCGAAAGCTCTTTAAACCTTACTAAAAGAATGATAGAGCTGAACCCCAATCTTGTGGTTTATCTCACGAAAAAGGACGCTTTAAAAGCGCGCGGGGGAAGCGTAAACGAAGATATGCTTTCCCGCATTTTAGGCGTTCCCGTGCTTAGTTGCCCGCCTAAACAACTGAAAACGCAAGTTGAAGGGGGAACGTTTGCGATACCATCAAAAAGCGAAAAAATACCGTTGGATAAGGCATATTGCGGGGGCAACCGCAATTTAAGCCGCTCAGAGCGGTTATTTTTTAACAGATTTTTTGCGCTGTTTTTCTTTGTCGCCGCGCTAACTTTCACGTTCTTTATTACCTTTCACCCCGCAATGATAGGGGCGATTGCAAAGGGTTGGGTTGAAACGCTTATATGCGATAAGCTGGCTAACGCGGTATGTTCGCCCATTACAAACGAAGCGCTGTCCTCGTTTATAAGTGAGGGCGTAATCGGCGGTATGGGCGGCGTTCTTTCATTCATTCCGCAGATAACGCTTTTATATCTCGCACTTATAATTTTGGACGAAAGCGGGATATCTTCCGCACTGTCTTTCGTGACGGACGGATTGTTTGAAAAAGCGGGTCTTTCGGGAAGGGCGGCGTTTTCGCTCGTATCCGGTTTCGGCTGTACCGCGGCGGCGATTGCAACCACTCGCGGTTACTCGCAGGAGAGCGCGAGAAGAAAGACGATAGCGGTTTTGCCGTTCATTCCATGCGGGGCGAAGATGCCCGTTTTTCTCACGTTTTTAGCTCCGCTCTTTCCCAATCCGTTTCCCGCAATCTGCGCCCTATATTTCGGCGGTGTCGCTTTGGCGGTTATCGTTTCCGCGATTATAAAAGGCGATAAGGAGGGGTTGATTTCCGAAGTTGCACCCATCTCATTCCCGCGCGCGCAAGCAGTCGCAAAAAAGTTGTGTTTTCAGGTAAAGTCGTTTATAATAAAGATAACGACGTACGTGTTCGCGTTCTGCGTGATAAGCTGGCTGTTTTCGCACTTCAATTTTAACATCGGTTATTGCGCTCCGCAGGACAGTATTTTAGGTGTTTTAAGCAGGCTGATTGCACCCGTGTTTTATCCTATGGGCGTGCGAGATTGGCGCATTGCATACGCTTCTATTACGGGCTTTGCCGCTAAGGAAAACGTCGCGGCAACGATAGCGTTGCTCATTCCCGAGGGCATATCCTTGGGGCTAGCGCCCACAATGGCGCTTTGTGTGTTCTTTTTAACCTGCCCCGCGTGCATTTCCTCATTCGCCGCGTCGGTCAAGGAAATAGGTTTAAAACGCACTGCGGTTTATAATGCGCTACAGCTTGCGTTTGCGTTCGCCGCGTCATATATTACATATCTTGTACTTTGGCTGTTATGAAAAAATTCACCGTTACCGCGCAAACTTCATTGAAAGATTTTACGGACTGCACCTACCCGCAGGGCAGTTTCGTTTTTCGTACTCTTTTAAAAAAGGGTGACATCCGCGTAAACGGTATCAAGGTCAAAGAGAACGTGAAGGTGAAGGCGGGCGACGAGGTTGTTTATTACACGACTGCGGCGCAGGAAGAGGCGAAGAGCCATAGGGTTGTTTACGAGGACGAAAACGTGCTGATTGCGGACAAGTTCAGCGGGGTTACGTGCGAGGGGCTTTTTAACGAGATGGCACCCTGTCTCCCCGTACACAGGCTGGACAGAAACACCTGCGGACTGATAATTCTTGCCAAGAATAAAAATGCGGAAGAGGAGCTAATTTCCGCGTTTAAGCAAAGGCGGGTGGAAAAGACTTATCTATGCCTTGCAAAGAACGAATTCAAAACTCAAAGCGCAACGCTTACCTCGTATCTTATAAAGGACGAAAAAAATTCGTTGGTCCGCATATATCCCGCGGATAAAGGCGGTTGCGCCAAGATTATAACCGAATATAAGGTGCTTAAAAGCCTTGGCGACGTTGCGGAAGTCGAAGTTAAACTGCATACTGGTAAAACGCATCAAATACGCGCACATCTCGCGTTTATCGGCTGTCCCATACTCGGCGACGAAAAATACGGTGACGGCGCACTCAATGCAAAATACAGCGCCAAACGGCAAATACTGATTGCCAAGTATCTGCGCTTTGATTTACAAGGTCAGCTTTCCTACCTGAACGGAAAAACGTTCGAAAGCGCCTTTGAACCGCAATTAAAAACCGCTACGTAACGTAGCGGTTTTTTTATTGACACAGAAGCCGTAATTTGCTAAAATATGACTGCCAGATAAATTGAATAAAAATTTTCTCAATGAGTATAGTAACGGTAGAACTATACCCATTATTCACGCTAAAATTTTCATTGGGAAATTCAGTTTGTCTGGCGACATTGTGATGAACGGTATATTCTGCGGTGCTGTTCTTCGCAAGGAGAACGGCATTTTTTTGTGTTAAGTTCAATCTTTCATCAACGTCCGATATATGGGGGGGGTAGTCATATGCTATAATAAAAATGAAATAATTTAACTTTACTATATTAAAAAGGAGAAATTTATGAAAAGAAAATTAGCGGCAATTTTAATTTTTGTGTTTTCCGTAATAGCCTGTGCGTTAGCTTTTGCAGGGTGTTATGGCAGTAGCAAGAAAGGGTTTATATTCGAACTTTCAGATGACGGTGAAAGCTATTGGCTGTCCCGTATCGGCTACGATATTTATGAACAGGCGTATTATAACAGAACTCAATTGACAATACCGGAAACTTACAGAGATAAACCCGTAACAGGTATAGACAGAAGAGTGTTCAGCGGTTGCTTAAAGTTAACGGGCATAGAAATCCCCGACACCGTAACAAGCATTGGCGCAGAAGCGTTTGCGGGTTGTGAGATGTTAACGGACATCACTTTGCCGAGCAATTTAAAATACATAGGCGACGAAGCGTTCGAAGGTTGCGACAGTTTGACAAGCGTAATGTTTCCCGAGAGCTTAGAAAGCATAGGCAATCAAGCGTTCGGCTGGTGCAAGAAGCTGAAAACGGTAGTTCTTCACGACGGCTTAACAAGTATAGGAAAGGGTGCGTTTTACCTTTGCGAAGATTTGGAAAGCGTGGTGCTTCCCGATAGCTTAACTAGCATAGGAAAAGACGCATTTTGCGGCTTGGAGGGACTAAACAAAATAACGGCTCCTGCTTTTGCTATTCCGTATTTTGTTGATCACTATTCAAAAGAAAGTTTGAAAGAGGTCGTTATCACAAGCGGCGATAGTTTGGCGGAAAATGCATTAAATGAGTGCAAGTTATTGACGAGTGTAACTATTCCCTCAAGTTTAAAAAATATAGGAAAGTATGCGTTTTCAGATTGCGAGAAGCTGGAAAGCATCATATATGAGGGCGAAATTGCCGATTGGTGCGCAATTAGCGGACTTGAATATTTAACTATGTACGCAACGCTCTATATAAACGGTGAAACGCTGTCGGGCGAACTTGTTATCCCTAAAGGTGTGACGGCTATCGGAAACGGAGCTTTTCACGGTTGTGACGAAGTGACAAGCGTAAAAATTCCTCAAGGTGTAACAACTATTGGATACAATGCGTTTTACGGTTGCAGCCAGCTTACAAGCGTATCTCTTCCCGAAAGCTTGGAAAGTATTGACGCGTGGGCGTTCGGTGAATGTGTTAAATTGGAAAGCATAAAATTACCCGATAACGTTACGTCTATTGGGTACTGTGCGTTTTACCGTTGTAAAGCAATAACTGAAATAACTATACCAAAAAGCCTTACGGCTATCGGTGATAGCGCGTTCTGTGAGTGTACGGGGTTGTTTAGGGTGAACATTCACAGCGGTGTAAAAAGTATTGACGAATTGGCGTTTTATAATTGCACAAATTTTGGGGCGGTAGTTTTTGGCGGTACTAAGCAGCAATGGGTTGATTTGAATTACGGCTTCGGAACTCTGAACTTAGGAGCGGAACATAAAAGATATTATATTGTAATGTGTTCGGACGGAACTATTCATTACACACCTAACGGATACGATTTTTAAGCAAAGTAAAACCGCCGATGATTGAAAAATCAATCATCGGCGGTAATTTTTTATATTTAATTTCTTTTATCAATAGGCACGTATTCCCGCCTGTCCTGTACGCATTGGTACGCGGGGCGGATAATCTTGTTGCCGTTTGTCAGCTCCTCGATTCTGTGTGCAGACCAGCCCGCAATTCTCGATATCGCGAAAAGAGGCGTGTAAAGGCTCTGTGGCAGATTCAGCATTGAGTAGACCAAACCCGAATAAAAGTCAACGTTGGGCGTTATGGGCTTGTTTACGTGTCTCTGTTCGGCAATCAGCTCGCCCGCAACTTTTGCCACGGTGTTGTATAGCATAAATTCTTCTTCGTTGTTCTTTTCCTTTGCGAGCATACCCGCAAACTCTTTAAGAACTTCCATTCTCGGGTCGGAGAGGGTATACACCGCATGTCCCATTCCGTATACAAGCCCCGTTCTGTCGAACGCCCTTTTGTTGAGCAGTTTGTCCACGTATTCGCGTACAGAGCTTTCGGACCAGTCTTTAAGGTTTTCTTTCATATTGGCGAACATCTGACAAACCTTTATGTTGGCTCCGCCGTGTTTCGGCCCTTTCAGCGAACCGAGCGAAGCCGCAACGGAAGAGTACGTGTCCGTACCCGTGGACGTTGCAAGGTGAGTGGTAAAAGTGGAAGCGTTGCCGCCGCCGTGTGGCGGCGGTAACTTGCGGTAAAACGATACCGATATGATACACTTGT
>CAYXXB010000042.1:0-11845 GCA_964468955.1 uncultured Clostridia bacterium
GGCAACTTTGGCGCAGTTATCTACCGAAATTAGACCTTTATTAAAAAAGTGCTTGCTCATAGCACGGATAGTGGACAGTTTACGGGCCTTTGCGCGTTCGTTGCAGGAGTGACTGTTGCCGCCGTATTCATAGTGAGAGAGGTAGGACAAA
This sequence comes from uncultured Clostridia bacterium, assembly GCA_964468955.1. Taxonomy (GTDB): domain Bacteria; phylum Bacillota; class Clostridia; order Christensenellales; family Borkfalkiaceae; genus Coproplasma. Next base: position 152 of record CAYXXB010000042.1, read on the forward strand.
AAATATTCGACGTCCGTATTTGTCACGGCTTCCAAATCGTTTAATGTCAATTCCTGAACGGTTTTTTTATTACGGTATTTCTTTTTACATAAATAATCGAAAAAAATCTTTAAATCATGAGCGTAATTCAAGCGAGTGAGAGTACTTGTTTGGCTATCGATAGCCATAAAATAATCAACGCAGAAAGGAGGAAGATCTTCGTCGAGCAATCTGTTTATTGTTTCAAGGTTTTTTACATTCCGCTGGGTGTAGTAGTCAGCATTCTTCATACATTAAATTTTACACCATATAATAAACTATGTCAATTAATAATTTTACGAATAAATAGTAGTAGCAAAAATTAATTATTAAAAACATTAAATAAGAAAATTTGCAAAATTTTTATCTGATTTTAGAAGTAAATAGCGGAATTTTCACTGTTCTAAAACAAATTTTACTTACTGAGGGGATAAGTAAAACTATTCGTAAAACGCGACTTTTACGAATAGTTGTAGTAAAAATATGGCGCAATGAGCAGAATTTTTATTTTATATATTAAAATTCGATTTACAAAATAATGATTTAGCTGAATAACTTATTAATTAAATCTTAGAAATTTAAATAAAACTATTTTGAATTCAAATTAAATGTCAGATTAAATTTTTTTACTTAAAATAATAAATATGAAGCAATATTTTTATTATTTTATATAATATTCATTAATAATTGCCAGAAATAGCATATTTTTCGGACTTTTTATATATTATGCCTATTTTAATTAAATATAACTTGATACCAAAATATAATTTCATATCAATTTTGCGCTAAAAAAGCACTATTATGTCTGGCATAATAGTGCTTTTAATAATTTAATATTTAATTATTAAAATTATTTTTCGCCTTTTAGCATAGGTTTTAAATTCCAAATGTTTTCTGCATAATCCCTTATACTTCTATCTGCCGAGAAATATCCCGCTGCAGCAATGTTTCTAAGCGACATCTGATTCCATTTGAATTTATCCTTAGCATACAATTCGGAAATTTCGTGCTGAGTTCTGTTATATGCAACGAAGTCAGCCATACACATATAAGGATCGGCTATCGGTGAACCCGTCAACAAATAATTTGCCATATCTGAGAACGATTGTCCGTTGAAACCGATTATCAATGCTTCGATAATTCTTCTGAGCTTAGGTGAATCGTTGTAATACTTGCTTGAACTGTAACCGGCACGCCAAATGTCATCAACTTCGTTAGCCTTCAAACCGAATATGAAAATATTGTCATCGCCAACTGCCTGAGCCATTTCAACGTTTGCGCCGTCTAACGTACCGATAGTCAATGCACCGTTAATCATAAACTTCATATTACCGGTACCGCTCGCTTCCTTACCCGCTAAAGAAATCTGTTCGGATACTTCGGAAGCCGGCATAAGCATTTCGGACATCGTTACATTGTAATCTTCCATATAAACGACATTGAGCTTTTCGTTTATCTTGGGATTTTTCCTGATATCTTCCGACAAATAATTAATAAGCTTGATTATCTGCTTTGCCATAGAATATCCGGGAGCTGCTTTTGCACCGAAAATATAAGTTTTGGGCTGCATATCCATATCAGGATTCTCAAGCAAATCCAGATACGTATCGATAATGTTTAAGACGTTTAAAAGCTGTCTTTTATACTCGTGCAATCTCTTTGCCTGAGTATCAAACAACGAGTCGGGATTAATTATAAATCCCTGCTTTTTATTTGCGTAATCAACGAACTGCTTTTTCTTTATCGCTTTAATTTCTTCAAGGCGCTTTAAAACGGTTTTGTCGTTTTCAAACTTCTTGAACTCGGCAAGCTGAGAGCTGTCGTGAACAAATCCATCGCCTATGCAATCACACAAAAGTGCGGAAAGTTCGGGGTTTGCCTGACAAAGCCAACGTCTGTAAGCTATACCGTTAGTAACGTTGGTGAACTTCTCGGGTGTGAAATCGTAGAAATCTTTAAATACGGATTGCTTAATAATTTCACTATGGAGTGCTGCAACGCCGTTGACGCTGTGTCCGCCGTAAACGCTAAGGTTTGCCATCTTAACTCTATCGTGTTCGATGATAGCCATTCTGGAAATCTTAGCCCATTCGCCGGGATATCTGTTCCACAGCTCTTCGCAAAGTCTTCTGTTTATTTCCTGAATTATGGAGTGAATTCTGGGAACAATTCTCTTAACTAAATCTTCCGACCACGTTTCCAACGCTTCAGCTAATACCGTATGGTTCGTATAAGCGCACGTTGCCGTTGTAATCGCCCATGCCTCTTCCCAAGTATAATAATATTCGTCAATCAGAATACGCATCAATTCGGGAATTGCCATTGCGGGGTGAGTATCGTTGAGGTGAATTGCGGCAAGCTTAGGCAAATCTTTCAGATTGCCGTATCTGTACCTGTGGTCGTCAACGATATTCTGCAACGATGCGGAACAAAGGAAATACTGCTGTTTAAGTCTCAACGACTTACCATTCATATGATTATCCGAAGGATAAAGAACTTTAGTAAGAACGTCGGCGTCGTTGTCTTCCGACATTGCCTGATAATAATCACCCTGCGAGAACAATTTCATATTGAAATCCTGCACAGGCTTCGCTTTCCAAAGTCTGAGAACGGAAACGGCCTCACTGTCCTTACCGGAAATCATCATATCGTAAGCCACGGCTTCGATATCTTTGGTATCCGTGTAAGTGATCTGCATTCCGTTATCTATCCACTGTTCTTCAACCTTGCCGTTAAAACGGACGATAAACGATTTATCACTTCTCTGAGTAAGCCAGACTTCACCGCCCGGCAACCAAACGTCGGGCAATTCAATCTGCCAGCCGTCTACTATTTTTTGCTTAAATAAGCCGTATTCGTATCTTAACGAATAACCCATTGCAGGATAATTACCGGTAGCCAAAGCGTCCATAAAGCAAGCCGCAAGTCTACCCAAACCGCCATTACCTAAACCGGCATCAGGCTCGAAATCGTATAATTCTTCAAGTGCCACTCCGTATGAAGAAATAGCCTTAGAGAATGCTTCTGTTGCGTTCAAGTTGTATAAACTGTTTTTAAGTGAACGCCCCAAAAGGAATTCCATACATAAATAATAAACTCTTTTCGCGCGTTTTGCCTTACACTTCTTCTGGAACTGCTGTCTTTTTTGAAGTAAGATATCTCTTACGCTCATGACAACAGCCTTATAAAGCTGTTCTTTGGAAGCTTCTACGGGCGTAATCCCGTAATATCTGGCAAGTTTACCCTTGACCAGACTTTGCACTTCCTTTTCGGTAATAACCGTATTGCTCATTTTGTTCTCCTGTATAATAAATTATTATTTAAGCATATCCAAATAAAGATCTTCGTAGTCCTTAGCCGATTTGCGCCAGCTGAAATCCGATTTTGCGGCTCTGTTTCTAATTTTTGACCACACTTCTTTATTTTTATAATCGTTTACCGCTTGCCTTATAACGTACAGCATATCGTGTGCATTGTAGTTGCTGAATGTATACCCGTTTTCAAGAGGTTTAATACTGTCGTATAAGCCGCCCGTTTCCCTTACGATAGGCACGGTTGCATAGCGGCAGGCAATCATCTGAGAAAGCCCGCAAGGTTCCGATTTAGACGGCATAAGGAATATGTCCGAACCCGAATAAATCTTCCTTGACAAATCGCCGTTAAATACAATATTAGCACTCACCTTATCGGGATATCTCTTGGCAAGTTCACGGAAGAACGATTCGTATTGATAATCGCCCGTACCAAGAATAACGAGTTGAATATCGTCCTGTAAAGCTTCTTCGATAACGTTCGTAACCAAATCGAGGCCCTTATGCGATACCAAACGCGAAATCATAGAGATAATCGGCGTGTTTGGCTTTACTGGCAGATTGAGCATCTTCTGAAGCTCGCTCTTGCACTTCGCCTTGCCTGTTAAATCGTCGGGGGTGAAGTTTGCAAACAGATGTGAATCCAATTCGCAATTATATCCCAAGTCGTCTATTCCGTTTAAAATACCGCGAAGCTTGAACTGATTGTTTCTGATAATAGGGTCAAGTCCGTGAGCATAATACGGGTCTTTGATTTCTTCCGCATATTTGGGGCTTACCGTTGAGAATCTTTCGCAAACTTCAATTGCGCCTTTCATAAGGTTTATCGAATTGTTGTATTCGACAAGGTACTGATATTTACCGTAAATATCGAACAGTGACGAAAGAATATCCAATGAATACTGTCCCTGATATTCTATGTTATGTATTGTGAAAAGTGCGCGTATGAACTGATACTCTTCTCTGAAACAATAATTTGTTTTAAGATAGATAGCCGCAAGCGCAGCCTGCCAGTCATGACAGTGCATAACTTCGGGATAGAAGTTTAAGAAAGGCATAATTTCAAGAACTGCTCTCGAAAAGAATGCAAACCTCTCCCCGTCATCAAAATAGCCGTAACAACCGGGACGTTTAAAATAGAATTCGTTATCGATAAAGTAATAGATAACTCCGTTCTTTTCGTAAGAGAATACGCCGCAATACTGATTTCTCCAAGCAAGATGCACGTACAGATTGCCGAGATAGGTGAATTTTTCCCTGTATTCCTGTTTGATATCCGAATACAAAGGAATAACTACCCTCACGTCGAATTTACCTGTCGCCGCAAGTGCAGTAGAAAGCGATCCTATAACTTCAGCAAGTCCACCCGTCTGAATGAAAGGCGTCGCTTCGGAAGCTACAAACAGGATTTTTTTCTTATCTTGAATAACTTCCACAGGCTTTTGTGCAGTTTTAGGCGTAGTTTGTTTCTTTTCCGTCAATTTTGTCGCGGTCTTTTTAGTAGTTGTTGCTGCCATTTTTCCCCTCTTATTCTATATTTAGATTTTTGAACCCTTATTTATGAAATACGGCTTCTGCTCGCAACCGGCAAGCGTTATACCGCTGCCTACGCTGCTGTCTTTATCGCTCACAACGTATGCAAGGTTGCAGTTTTCGCCGATAACGTTTTCACTCATAATGATGCAGTTTTTAAGAACCGATCCCTTACCTACTTTTACGTTGCGGAAAAGTATGCAGTTTTCTACCGTGCCTTCAATGAGACAGCCGTCGTGAACAAGCGAATTGCTTACTTTTGCAGTATCAGTGAATTTTGCGGGAGGCGCGTCGTTTACTTTCGTGTAAACATCTCTGTCGCCGAATATTTCAGCCCTAATGTTCTTATCGAGCAAATCCATATTCGCCTTAAAATAAGACTGCAACGAATCTATATTGCCGTAATATGAATCGAGCTTATAGCCGTACACCTTACCCGCTTTCATAGAAGGCATAAGCAAATCCTTTGAAAAACTTGTAAAGCCCCTCGAAATAGCCGTTTGCAAAGCAGCAAGCAAGAATGAAGTGCGCGCCACAAATACGTTAATATAATATTTCTGTACGCCCTTACCCTGTATATTTACGTCAATTGAATTGATTTTGTTGTCATTTTCCGTGCCGAACATCAGATATTCGCGCTTTTCGCCGCAATCATGCTCGTGATAAACTAAAGTAAAGTCTGCATTGTTAGCAACGTGCTGTTCGATAACTTTGCTGTAATCGAGCTTATATACGGCGTCACTGTCGGCGATAACCACAAAATCTTCTTTGCACTTTTTCAAAAATGCCATAGCGCCTTTCAACGCTTCGAGCCTGCTTTTATAAAGCACTTCGCTCTCGTCGCTGTAAGGAGTTAAAAGAATAAGTCCGCCTTCCTTTCTCGCCAAATCCCACTCTTTACCCGAACCGAGATGGTCCATTAAAGACTGGTAATTACTCTTTGTTATCATACCTACGGTCGTAATACCGGAGTTAACCATGTTGGAAAGAGCAAAGTCAACAAGGCGGTATCTTCCGCCGTAAGGTATAGAACCCTTTGACCTGACTTTCGTCAGTTCGGGTACGTGTTCGTCGTTAATACTTGAAAAAATAACGCCTACCGATGATGTCATTTTCTTTTCCCCCTTAAATGCTCTTGTCTACAATTTCGCCCGCGGCAACTTTGCCGTTAGCGCTTACGTTGACGCCTCTGCCAAGAACGGTTATGCCGTTTGTCTTACCTTCGACTTTGCAAGCGACTTCTTTGCAATCGCCCACTACCGCTTTTTCGCCAACTGTAACTTCTTCGTCTATTATTGAATAATTTACCTTTGCGCCTGCTTTTACGACGATGTTGCCCATAAGCACGCTGTCCTTAACTTCCGCACCCTTTTCAACGACGCAGTTTGTACCGATTACGGAATTAATAACCGTACCTTCAATTTCACAGCCGTTTGCAATCATCGAATTACTTACACAGCCTTCGACGTATGCGGGAGGCGCCAAGGGGCTTCTCGAATGAATAACGTTGTCGCTGTCGCGTAGTTCGAAATTGGGAACGGTGCCGAGCAAATCCATATTAGCTTCCAAAAGCGAAGTAATCGTGCCGACGTCCTTCCAATAACCTTCGAATCTGTAAGAGAACATTTTTTCGCCTGCGTTGAGCATTGCGGGCAAAACGTTCTTGCCGAAGTCTTTTTCGGAGTTGGGGTCCTGCTCGTCCAATTCAAGATACTTGAAGAGCTTGGACGCAGTGAAAATGTATATACCCATTGAAGCCAAATCGCTCTTGGGCTGTTTGGGTTTTTCTTCGAATTCGTAAATCGAGCCGTCCGCGTTAGTATTGAGAATACCGAAACGGGAAGCTTCTTTCATAGGCACCTGCATACAAGCAATCGTGCAGTCCGCACCCGTTTCCTTGTGCGCGGTGAGCATCTTGTCGTAGTCCATTTTATAAATGTGGTCGCCCGAAAGAATAAGAACGTATTCGGGATCGTACATCTTCATAAAACGGATATTCTGATAAATCGCGTTTGCAGTTCCCTTGTACCAAGACGTATCCTGCTTAGCTTCGTAAGGTGAAAGTATATGAACACCGCCGAACGTTCTGTCCAAATCCCACGGCTGTCCGTTTCCAACATACTCGTTAAGCACAAGCGGCTGATACTGAGTAAGTACACCGACGGTATCGATACCGGAGTTTATACAGTTTGACAAAGGAAAGTCAATAATTCTGTATTTCGCACCGAACGATACTGCGGGTTTTGCTATGTTACTAGTCAGCGCGTACAGTCTGCTTCCCTGTCCGCCTGCAAGCAACATTGCTACACATTCCTTTTTTCTTAGCATTGCTAAAATCCCCCAAAATTATTTTTTTCTTTTATAAAATACAAACAAGTCAGCTTTGGAATATCCAACGTCAATGAATATTCTTTACCATGGCTTTGCTGTTTTTTCGTCGTAAACACACGCTTGCGGAGTTTGCCTCCACCGCCGTATTTTTTGTCGTCCGAATTAAAAATCAGATCGTACTTGCCCGCGTGTTGACCGAACCTGTAATTCGTTTGAGCTATCCCCGAGAAGTTGCATACAGCCAACACGCAGTTGCCTTCGTTATCGTATCGGTTAAAAACCAAAACGTTATTGATAACGTCGTCGACCACAAGCCATTCGAAACCTTTCCAGTCCGTTTCGATATCGTACAGCGGTTTTACCTCACGGTAAATATAATTTAACGCACGCACATAATCGCGCATTTTGCGGTGTTTTTCAAACTTGGTTAAAAAGAATTCTATTTCTTTTCTGTAATCCCACTCGCTGAACTGAGCTACCTCATAGCCCATAAAATTGAGCTTTTTCCCGGGATGAGCGTACATAAATCCGAGCAACAACCTTTCGGAAGCGAACTTGTCCGCATATTCACCGGGCATTTTATTTACTATCGCGCCCTTTACGTGAACTACTTCATCGTGCGAAAGAGGCAAAACGTATCTTTCATTCAGTGAATACATCATCGAAAACGTAATTTTCTGATGATGATAATGGCGATAAAGCGGATCCTGACGGCAATAAAACAAGACGTCGTTCATCCAGCCCATATTCCATTTATAATCGAACCCCAGCCCTCCATCCGCAACAGGCTTTGTAACGTCGGGATAAGCAGTCGATTCTTCGGCAACGGTAATTGCGCCGTCAAAATTTTTCTTTATGACCGCATTGAATTTTTTAATAAACTCAATTGCCTGTAAATTTCTGTTGTCGCCGTATTCGTTCGCCGTCCACTCTCCGTAAGGTTTGTCGTAATCGAGATACAGCATAGCGGCAACCGCGTCAACTCGCAATCCGTCTATTGCAAACTTTTTTAAAAAATACGACGCGGACGATAATAAAAAGCTATCTACTCCGCCTCGCCCGAAATCGAATTTCCTCGTACCCCAACCGCTGTGTTCCATATTATCCCATAGCGGACATTCGTACAAAGGCTGGCCGTCAAACTCGTAAAGTGCAAAATCGTCTTTGGGGAAATGTGCGGGTACCCAATCCATTATCACCCTAATACCGCTTTCGTGAAACGCTTCAACTAACTTTGCAAAATCTTCGGGAGTTCCCAACCTTTCGGTAACGCAGAAATAGCCTGTAACCTGATATCCCCACGAACCGTCGAACGGGTATTCCGTCACGGGCATAAACTCCACGTGGGTATAACCCATATCTTTTACGTACGGGACAAGCACTTTAATAAGCTCTTTAAAGGAATAAAAACTACCGTCCTTATGCTTTTTCCACGACAGCAGGTTTACTTCGTAAATATTTACGGGCTGTTCGCCTTTCTGTGCTTGCAACCGTGTATTATCCGGTATTTCGGTACAGATTACAGAATAATGCGAAGCGGGAAAATCCGAACGGAACGCATACGGGTCAAACTTTCTAAGCTCTCTGCCTTCGAAAGTAGTGATAACATATTCGTATCTGTCGCCCTCTTTCGCTCTAGCATAAGTTTCAAAACTTTCGCCGTCGCTCAGCTTGCGCATCGCATTTGCAGACTTGTCCCAACCGTTAAAGTCGCCTACTACGGTTACGCTCTGCGCGTGCGGAGCCCATACCCTGAACACATAATTATTCCCGTCAGTTTTATTACAGCCGAAAAATTTATAAGCTTCGGAGTGTTCACCCTTATGGAATAAATCAAGATTTTCGCGTTCAGTCATATTATACCTTACATATTTTAACATATCGGTAAATATTTATCAAGACCGAATTTGAAAATTACTTAAAAAAATATAAAAAATTTCTATATATAAAGTAATGATCTAACCGTACTGTTTATAGTAAAATGACACAACCGTGAAGATTGCCGTTATTATCTATGATTAAAAACGCGTTTTCACATATTTTTACTGTAATACTTTCTTCGGAAAAGTTTCCTAACAGAAGGACGCCGTTTTGCCTGTCGTATGCAACGGAATTATCGAAATTTATAATGTATTTACAACCCGCAATCAATTTACCGCAATCCCACACGGGAATAACACAGCCGTCAACATAATCCGAAACTGCAAGGTTTGCGGAAGGCAAACTTTCAAGTTCTCCTATATGAGTATCCAAACCCGCAATATTTCCAGATTTCTCACCGACGTACAGACTAAGCCCGCTTTTAGGCGAATATAAAATAACGTTTCCGCCGTTTTCTTCTTCATTGAAAACAGTAATTAAACGACAGCTTGTCCTATCGTAGATTATACGGTTTTTGCCCTGCACACCGAAATTAACTGAATATGTAAATGACATTTTTAAATCTATAATTAAAACTCATAACAGCCGCGGAAATTTTTCCGCGGCTATATTTTAAGTATCACAAATTAATCGTAATCGACAACGCAAATCCATTTGCGGAGGAATTCGTCTTCCTCGGGCTTTGCCTTAGTCAAGCGCGAAGCCGCAACGATAGGTATCCATTTCTGAACGTACTGTTTTGCGGTATCGCTCTTTGTGCAATAAAGTTTTAAATACTTTTCCGCAAGCTCGGTTTTGCCTTCGAGATAGAACATAAGATAAGTCCTAGCGACGTCAGCCGAAGCGTTGCCCTGCGTTGCGTGCGCCCAGTCGATTATATAGGGCGTGCCGTCCGCAGTTATTATAACGTTACTCGGGTGGAAATCGCCGTGACACAAATTGTAGTGCTTGGGAAGAGAATCCAACCTCGTGTGCAAATCGTATCTTGTAGTCGCGTCCAGCTTTGCCTCGCTTATTCTGCCCTGCATTTTGTCTTTAAGTTTATTGAGCATAGGCACGCGTTTGGAAAGCACCGTTCTCTGTAAATCAACGAATAATTCGAGATATTCGTCCTCTTTATCGGGATTTGCTCTCATCATTTCAGAAAGCGTAGTGCCTTCTATATAATCCATAACGATAGACCACTTCCCGTCTACGACTTCGATAGCTTTGATTTTGGGGATATTCAAATCCGTTTCTTCCACTCTCGCCTGATTTAACGCTTCATTTAAAATCCCCGACTTGGTATATTCGTCGCCGAACACCTTTACAAACCCGTCTTCCGTTTTAAAAAGTTCTTTACCGAGATGTGTTCTTATAAATTGCTTTGTTGTCATAATCTATTCCTTCCTTATCAGTTTTTGCCATAGTAAGCATCAATGTACATCTGCTTGATTTCGCTCATTAAAGGATAACGGGGATTAGCACCCGTGCATTGGTCGTCAAACGCCTGCTCAACCATCTCGTCGAGAGTATCAAGGAACATTTTTTCATCAATTCCGTATTCCTTAATCGACTTCTTAATGCCTATCTTTTCTTTGAGCTTATCTATTGCCTTTATAAGATTTTCAAGCTTCTGACTATCGTCCTTGCCGCCTAAGCCGAGGTATTCAGCAACTTCGGCGTAACGCCTCAAAGTGTGCGGATGGTCGTACTGACTGAAAGTTCCCATTTTAACGGGCGCTTCTTCCGCATTGAAACGTATAACGTAATCAATCATTAGCGCGTTTGCTACGCCGTGAGGCAAGTGATGGAACGCACCGAGCTTGTGCGCCATAGAGTGACAAATTCCGAGGAACGCGTTTGCAAACGCCATACCAGCCATAGTTGCGGCGTTAGCCATCTTTTCTCTCGCAACGTAATCGGTCTGTCCGTTTTCATAAGCTTTAGGCAAATATTCGAATATTACTTTAAGTGATTGCTTCGCAAGTCCGTCGGTGTAATCGGTTGCCATCATAGAAGCGATTGCCTCCAACGCGTGCGTTACAGCGTCGATACCGGAAGCCGCCGTCAACCCCTTTGGTGCGGACATATGCAAATCGGTATCAATAATCGCCATATTAGGCAAAAGCTCATAATCGGCAAGCGGATATTTAACGCCGGACTTCTCGTCTGTAATTACTGCGAATGGAGTTACTTCCGAACCCGTACCTGCCGAAGTCGGTATTGCTATAAAGTAAGCTTTTTCGCCCATCTTAGGGAACGTGTATATGCGCTTTCTGATATCGATAAAGCGCATTGCCATATCCATAAAGTCGGCTTCGGGGTGTTCATACAGCACCCACATAATCTTTGCTGCATCCATAGCCGAACCGCCGCCGAGCGCGATAATCGTATCGGGCTCGAACGCTTTCATCTGCTCAGCGCCTTTGATAGCGCATGCAAGCGTAGGGTCAGGCTCAACGTCAAAGAACGTCGCGTGCTGTATTCCCATTTCGTCGAGTTTATCCGTAATGCACTTTGTAAACCCGTTATTATATAAGAAGCTGTCCGTTACTACCAACGCCCACTTCTTGCCCAAAACGGTTTTCAACTCGTCAAGAACGACATGCAGACAACCTCTCTTTAAATATACTTTCTG
>CAYXXB010000043.1:0-11279 GCA_964468955.1 uncultured Clostridia bacterium
TTCTGCCCTCCATAAGTTTATCCATACCTTGTTCTATAAGCTTTTCGGTACGCGTATCGACGGACGAAGTCGCTTCGTCCAGAATAAGGACGGGACATTCGGAAACCATCGCGCGGGCGATTGCGAGGAGCTGGCGCTGACCCTGCGAGAGATTGGAGCCGTCGCCCTTAATCATAGTGTCGTAGCCCTCGGGCAGATGAACTATACAGCCGTCGGCGTTGGCGAGCTTAGCCGCCTTTACGCATTCCTCGTCGGTCGCCGTAAGTCTGCCGTAGCGGATATTGTCCATAACCGTGCCCGTGAAAAGGTGCGTATCCTGCAAAACTATGCCCAGCGAGCGGCGCAAATCCGCTTTGTTTATTTCCCTTATAGGAATGCCGTCGTAGGTGATTTCGCCCGACTGTACGTCGTAGAAACGGTTAATGAGGTTGGTTATAGTCGTCTTGCCCGCGCCCGTAGAGCCGACGAAAGCGATTTTCTGACCGGGCTTTGCAAACAGCGTAATGTTTTTGAGAATGGTTTTTTCGGGTACGTAGCCGAAAGTTACGTCGTTAAAGCGGATATCGCCTTTGAGCGGGATATATTCGCTTCCGTTTTCCTTAGGCTTCTTCCACGCCCATTCGTCGGGAGCGCTTTCGCCGTAGGTGAGCGTTATGTCGCCGCCCTTATCTTCCGCGGGAGTATCTACCATTTCGAATATTCTTTCCGCGCCCGCGAGAGCCATAACTATCGCGTTGAACTGCTGAGTAACCTGCATAACTGGCATATTGAACTGCCTTGCGAACATTAAGAACGATACCATCATACCCGCCATAACGGCTATGCGGTTTTCAAGTCCCGCGTTCCACGAGGAAGTATAGACGGAAAGCAGACCCAATTCGTTGCCGCCGAACGCGATAACGAGAATACCAGTAAGCGCGACGAGAACGTATTGGAGGTAACCGAGGTTGTTTATAACCGGTCCTAAAATAAAGGCGTAGCCGTTGGCTTTACTGCCCGCCGCGTTGAGGTTGTCGTTTAAAACCTTGAAGTTTTCCCTCGCCTTCTGTTCGTGGCAGAATACCTTTATTACCTTCTGACCTTCGGTCATTTCCTCGACGTAGCCGTTAAGGTCGCCGAGCGCCTTTTGGTGAATAAGGTAGTACTTAGCCGATTTTCCGCCGATAAATTTAGTGATAAATACAGACGAGATAAGCACCGCAAGCACGACCAAAAGGAGCGTTACGCTGTATAATACCATAAAGGTAAATACCGCTAAAAGCGTGAGTACGGACGATATCAGCTGCGGGATAGTCTGCGACAGAAGCTGGCGCATCGTATCGACGTCGTTGGTATAAAGGCTCATTATATCGCCGTGCGTGTGAGTATCGAAATACTTAATGGGCAGGCTTTGCATCTTCACGAACATATCGCGGCGGAACTTTTTGAGCGTGCCGTTGGCGATATACATCATAATAAGGTTGTACGAGAACGACGAAACCGAGCCTGCCAAATATACGCAGCCCATAAATATTATGTTGGGATAAATTACGCCCCACATATCGGCGTTAGCGCCCTTGTCGATAAGTTCCTGCACTATCGAGGAAACGCGGGAAGCCGCGGTAACGTTTGCAACCGAAGCCAGAAGAACGAAAAATATTACGAACGCGGTAGCTAATTTGTTGTTGGAGAACGCGTATTTAATTACCCTTTTAAGCGTGCCGACGGGATTTTTAGCGCCCCGTCTTTTCATTTCGGGTTTACTCATTTTCGTCCCCTCCTTTCGTCTGAGATTCGAAAATTTCACGGTAAATTTCGTTATTCTTCAAAAGCTCGTCGTGCGTGCCCATACCGTTTATTCTGCCGTCGTCGAGAACTATTATTTTATCAGCGTCCTGCACGGAAGCAATGCGCTGTGCTATTATTATCTTCGTGGTTTCGGGCGCGTGCTTTCTCAGGCTTTCGCGAATCTGCGCGTCCGTCTTGGTATCGACCGCGGAGGTCGAATCGTCGAAAATTATAATCTTCGGCTTTTTAAGAAGGGCGCGGGCTATGCAAAGCCTCTGCTTCTGTCCGCCCGAAACGTTTACGCCGCCCTGACCCAAATCGTAATCGTAGCCGCCGGGAAGGTTTTCCACGAATTCGTCCGCGCACGCCTGCCTTGCCGCGAACTTGATTTCCTCGTCCGTCGCGTTTTCGTCGCCCCAGCGGAGATTTTCCGCAACCGTGCCCGAAAACAGAACGTTCTTCTGTAAGACCATTGCGACTTTATTTCTTAAAACGTTGAGGTCGTAATTCCTTACGTCCACGCCGCCGACCTTGACCGTGCCCTGCGCAACGTCGTAGAGCCTGGGGATAAGCGAAACGAACGAGGTTTTGCCCGAGCCCGTCGCGCCTATTATGCCAACCGTTTCGCCCGCGGCGATATGAAGGGTTATATCCTTTAACACGGGAACGTCGGCTTTCTGCGAATATACGAAATCGACGTCGTCGAAATCAATCGAACCGTCCGCAACTTCCGTGACGGGCGAAACCGCCTTGGGAAGGGTGGTCTTTTCGTTCAAAACCTCGCAAATTCTGTCCGCCGAGCCTTTGGAAAGGGAAATATAGTTAAGGCACATTGCAACCATCATTATGCCCGAAAGAATCTGCGCGGAATACTGGATAAGCGTTTGTATCTGCGAGGGGCTTACGTTGCCCGCTATATTGCCGATATACATATTCGAGCCGAGCGTTAAGATGACTATGTTTACGATGAACATAATCACGAACGTGCAGGGCATCATAACCGTTAAAATGCGCTCCGCCTTTACGGAATACTTGTAAAGCTCGCCCGAAGCGTCGTGCATTTTGGCGATTTCGCGCTCCTCGCGCACGTAAGATTTTACTACGCGGATAGCCGTTAAATCTTCCTGTACGACGGCGTTCAAATCGTCGTATTTGCGGAACATAACTTTAAAGTGCGGAACGACCCTGAACATACATATTGCGACTATAATTCCGAGAACGACCGCCGCGCAACCGAATACGAGCGCCATAATCGGCTCGATAAGTAAAGTCATAATTATAGCCGATATGAAAAGTATGGGCGCGCGAACGAGCATACGGATACACATCTGATACGCCATCTGGACGTTGGAAACGTCGGTCGTGATACGCGTAATCAGGCTCGCCGTCGAGTAGTTGTCTATGTTTGCGAAGGAATACGTTTGCAGGTTGTTGTACATATCCTCCCTTAAATTGTGCGCAAACCCGCACGAAGCTTTCGCGCCGAGCTTGCCGCCCCATATACCGCAGAGCATAGCGAACAACGCGCATACGACCATCGTTACGGAACAGATTGCAATCGTATTGCCGTTGATTGTGCCGCCGTTTGCCGCGTTTTCAAGCTCCTTTACGATAAACGTCATAAGGAAAGGGATAATGATTTCCATTACCGCTTCCCCGACCATTACAATCGGGCAGAGTATGGAAGCAGTCTTGTATTCCCTAACGCTTTTTAATAAAGTTTTCAGCATAAATTTACTCCCGTGATACCGTCTATAACTTTTGACAAAAGCGCGTCGAGGCTCTTCTGCTCTTCCTCCGTTAAAGCGGACTGAATTGCTTCGTCGCATTTGTCCATCAAAAGCTTATTCTTTATACATATGCTTTTACCCTTTTCGGTCAGTACCGCAAATTTGGTGCGGGCGTCGCCGTCGGCTTGCGAACGGGTAAGAAAGCCGTCGCGTTCTAGGTTGGACAAAAGCGTGGAAACGGACGACGGCCTTAGGTTAAGCTCCCTCTCCACGTCCTTCTGGCACACCTTCTGTCCGTCCTTCCCGCATTTATAAACGAAGACGAGCGCGTGCATCTGCACGGGCGTTACACCGTAATCGGAAAACGCGGCGTTGTTGTCCCTGCGCATCTGTCTTTGGATATAACACATTTTGCCGAAAAGCTTTTTGTTTTCCAAAGTTTAAGCCCCCCGAAAAAATATTTCGACTTCTAACTATTCGAAATCGAAATAAATTATAGTTTAATATTAATTTTTTGTCAATTTCAGGAAACAATTTCTTTTAAATAATTTTTATTGATAATTTGTCACATTATTTGAAACTTTATTTTTAATAAAAAATAAGGCGGCGGAACTTTCGCAAAAGTTCCGCCGCCTTTGAATTTAAATTATAAATTTCCGAACGGGTCGTTTTTATCGTTTTCCGCGGGAGCGTTTTCCGCAACCCCGTCGGCTGCCGCCGCTTCCGTTGCCGCGGGAGCTTGTTCAAACTCGTTGAAAGGCGAAGCCGCCGCTTCCTGCGCGGGCGCTGCGGCTACTGCGGGAGCTGCCGCGATAAGCGTTTTCAGCTTTTCTTCGAGCTGAGCGGGCGTCATACCCTTCTTCGTCGTATTGAATACGAAATACTCTTTCGAGTAAACGTTCTTCATAATAACCTGCTTCTTCTTTACGGTAATTTCCGTTTCGGGGAAGTTGCCCTTCATAAGCGAGGTTACGTTACCGTTATTTAAAACGAACAATCCGTCGTCGGAAACTACGAGTTCCACCGCCGTTCCCGAAGAATAGATTTTATACGCGCCGAAGCCGAGGAAGAACGCCGAGAGGAAGCCGCCGAGAACGGAAACCACGGATTTTGCCGCCGCTTTACCCGTTTCGCCCTCCTTGCTGTAAAAGCCGCCGAAAGTTACGGCGTTCTCGCCGAAGCTGGGCATATTTTTCTCTATATTTGCGTAAGCCTTTTGCTTTTTCCTGTCGGAAATGAAAAGCGAAATCGTCGCTATGCCGAATATTATCGCAAAGATATACGCAAACAGCGCCGTCGTGGGTATTCCCAGACCGCCCTGAATATTGTATGTGAAGCCGTTTATCTCTACCGTAACCCTCGATACCTTAGTGGGTCTGTAAGAGAACGATGTACCTAAATCGTCAAGGCTGTAACTGCCGCCCGCGCCGATAACTATGGTCTTATCGAAATAAGCTTCCAAGGTGTCGCCGTTCGTAGGCACGACTATATCGAGATAAGTAATTTCAACGTCCTCGTCGCTTTCGTTTACTATCGTGCCGTGGAAATAAATATAGCCTCTGCTATACGAAGCGGTTATTTCTTCGCCGACCTTTACGGGTGCTCCCGTGTTGACGAGCGTCAAAACGACGCCGGCGATTAACGCAATAACCGTCAGCGCTAGAGCTATCCATATACCTACTTTGTTTCTTTTCATACTCTTTCTCCTTTGTATATTTATATTTTAGCGCGGTGCGGCAAAGAAGTCAACACCGTAAATATAAAACTATAAAAGTTTGACTTAAATTTTTACTGTAAAATTTTAGATAAAACGAATTTACCGTGATAAAAGATAGCAATATTAAAAGATAATGACCTTGAGAACCGAAAAACGGCTTTTTTCCTTTACTCTTTTATAATTTTAATGTATAATAATTATATTAAATTTATATAAGGAAATTAATTATGTTTTTTGGAACTCAGCTTGATTTGGTAATAGTATTTTTTATAGTTATTATAGGCAGAACCATCGATATGAGCCTTGCCTCTATCAGAACGGTTTTCACCGTTAAGAATAAGCCGCAATTCGCCGCGCCTATCGGCTTTATCGAAGCTTTCTTCTGGTTTATGATTGTTAAGGCGGCTCTCGATTACTCCATTGCCAACCCCGTGGTTGATACTATCGTTCTCGCTCTTGCTTACTCGCTCGGTTTTGCGCTCGGAACGCTCCTCGGCGGAATTCTTTCCAAAAAATTCGTTAAATCCAAAATTAAAGTACAGATAGTTTTAAGCAATAAAAACGACGAACTCGTACAGGAATTGAAAGAAAAAGGCTTCGGGCAAACGATTTTAACCGCAAAAGGCGCTAAAAACAACACCGAAACCTATATGATATTTATTGAAACCAACAGCGATAAATTGAAAGTGCTCAGGTCGATTATCAATACTATGGACCCGAAAGCTTTCGTGTCCGTGAGCGAAAGCAAGTCCGTTTTCAACGGCTTCTTCGGTCCTACTATAAGAAAATAAATTTTGATTATAAAGCGGCGAGCGCAATATGCGCTCGCCGCTTTTCCGTTTGGTTAGAATTATTTTCTTTTCCACGGGCGGTTTTTATCAAGCCAACCGCGCTCTTGCCAATATTTGCAGTCAAGCCCGCCAACCCCGCTTTTTTGCACTTTCTTTTGTATCATTCGGCATAACCTGAATTTGATTTTCGTGATAAGTTTCGTGCGAGCAGGCTTTGCATAATTGATTTTCGCAAATTTGCGGGCAAGCTTTTTTATTTTATTCGTAAGGCTTTTCCGCTTTTTTTCGGAAAGTTTATCCCATACGATATCGCCCATAAGCGTAGCGTTGAATACGCCTATTTCCGATATGCCCCACCAGGATAAACTGTGTTTGATATCTTGCGCCGTGGATTTCGCGCCTGCGCCGAGACATTGAGTAATGATTACGGCGCGCTTTCCATACATTTCGGGGGCAGGTCTGTGCGGCATCCAACGGTATCCGAAATGGTCGAGTAAAGCCTTCATAGCCCCCGTAGCATGCATAACGTACGCCGGAGAAGTCATAACGATTAAATCGGCTTCCGAAAGCGATTTTTCAATCACATTTACGAAAGAATAATCTTTACAGGTATCCTCGCCCCTCATAAAACAACTCGTGCATCCTGCACAGAACGAAGGGCAGTCTTGGGGCAGATAGTATTCCGTTATCTCGGCGACGGATTTAAACGGCTCTAAAAACTGTTCTTTCAATTTATAGGTTACGCCGTGCTTTTCCGTGCCGTTTATTACCGTAATTTTCATTTGATTGCCTCAGAAATATTTTTTAGCTTTTTCTTATTATACTATTTAAAATCAAAAAGAGCAAACAAAAAACCCAAATCGCTTTTCCAACTCAACCCGTGGTTCGATTTAGGTTTTAAGTAGTGACCCTGCGCGGGAATACTACGCTTGCGCTCCGTGTGATTGTAAAGCAATAGGGCGGACCTGCGGGTTCTCGCAACTGACAAGTTGCGCAACAAAAAAGAGCAGACTTTTGTCTGCTCTTTTTTGTTGGTGAACGACCTAATAACTAAACCGAAACGCCCCGATTAATTTGAAATTTAGCGAAAAATTATATTCAATAAATAAACACAAATTAAAAGCGCAAACAACAACGTTTGCGCTTTTTAATGTTATATGAAACTTTAATTATAAAACGACGCCGTCGGTAGCCGTATAATTTTCAAGCGAATTTTCTTTTACCTGAATGCAAAGATATTTAACTGCCGTATCGGCAGCCGCAGAAAATTGCCTTTTTGCTGCTGCGGAAACGCGAACGAAGTCATTCGCGGCAACCTCTACTTTCTCATCGTCAATTATCATATAGCCTTTACCTTCGAGAATTACGTATATCTCCTCGTTCTGCTTATGATAATGGACAAACGGAACCGTAACGCCTGCGGGTAAATAATTAACGCTTATTTCTGCCCCCGTTAAATCCAATTTGTCGTGAAGTTCAACCCTTTCCGTACCGTTTACACTTGTCTTGTTGTAGTTTTTCATAATAATGCCTCCGAATATATTTTATTGTAACCGAAACGATTACAATAACAATATAGCACCTCTTTTGTTGTAATGTCAAGCGTTACAACAAAAAAATTTGATTTTTTAAAAAAAATCTACTCGCATTTTTGTGCAAGTAGATTTAAGCGTTAAATAACGCTATTTAATTGAGTTATTAAATCGGCAATCGTTATTTTCTTTAATTCGTTTTCCATTGCCGATTGAGCGTCTGCCAAATGCTTATCTAAAACGAAGTGAATGTTTTTACCGATAGGACAGTCAGGATTGGGATTTTCGTGAAAATTAAACAAATTACCGTCTATACAGTCAACTGCTCTATATACGTCATATAATGAAACGTCATTGACGTTTTTTATAATTGTCGCTCCGCCGCTTCCCGCTTTAACGTCTACTATTTTCGCCGCTTTCAAACTTAAAAGTGTTCTGCGGATTACAACGGGGTTTACGTTTACACTTGATGCGATAAACTCCGAAGTCATTTTATATTCTTTTTCTAGCATATGAATAGCGAGTAAAATGTGTACTGCTACCGTAAATCTTGATGTGATTTTCATTTTTGCAAACCCGTCGTTTTATCCTATAAAGTATTATAATCTTTTTGCGGTGTAATGTCAACAGTTACAATACGTTTTCTCTTTGACGCTACGGAACGTAAATCATAGTATAAATTGAAATGGCACTGTGGCGGGTGCTTGAACAAATATATGTGCTAATAACAGTGACCCTGCACAAGAATAAGCCGAAACCATTAAAAGGGTACCTACTTCGTGCCGACAGTCGGGGCGTCTTGCGATTGCAAAGCAATCTTCGAACCCTGCGGGTTCGACCTATCCGTAGGATAGCAAAAAGCAAAAACGGCACTCAAAGTGCCGTTTTTGCTTTTTGGTGACCCGTATTCAGTCTTATTCGAATTAGTTTTAATGTTCACCAATAAGATGAGTGGTACAGTATTCTAAAACTTGCTTTGCATAAGTCGCTGAACGCACTTCATCACGATTTTGTTTTAGTCCTATTTCATTTAAAATGGCGGGGATTTTATCTATTAATAATTGAAGCTTGTCATCTGAACAACAAATTGACTGAATAGTTTTTGCATATTTTTGTACTTTTTGCTTGTATTGCAACTTCGGCGGATAATTATGAGTAGCTAAAAACCCGAAAATGGTTATAATATGCCATTTATAAATTGCAAATTTGTTTAAAGTTCTATTCTTTTGATAATATGGCTTAAGCTTGTAATCTACTAATGCAGCTAAATAAAATGCTTCTTCTTTATTGTTCTCGTCAAAGATATCAGTAGCCATTTCGGATATAAATTTATTTGGATAACGACTAGCCAAGTCCGGCTTAAGGAAAAATAAAGCACCTACGGCACGACCTGTTTCTGTAATGGAACAAATTTTTTTCTTTGGTATTTCTTCAGTATTTCTATATTGACCGAGGCGACGCTCAAAATATAATTTTACTTCTCTATTAGGAATATCTTGTGTAGCCTCAAAATATTTTTCAAGCCGACGAATAAACGGATTAAATGCAAGAAACTGATTGGCATCAACTTTACTTTGATTATTTGTTGCGCTTACTATATCAGATATAACATCTAAATCAGTTGCCTCAATAATCTTTACTGTGATGTATGCAGTATCAATTTCCTCGTCTTTGCACTCAAATAAAACATTGCTTGTCTGACAGCCATTTACAATTTGATAGTTTTCTAAAGAAATTATATTGTTTTGTACATTAACTTCGGGTGATATAATCGTTATACCATTATTGTATATGGCAAATTTATCACATTGTTTTGAATTTGTGAGAGTTTCCTTAATTTTTCCATTTACAGGATTTTCTTGTCCCAGAAAGGCACGAACATTTTCTTCGAAAATATGTAACTTTATTTTTCGGTCGGCAGTTATAAGAATTTTATTTATAAATTCTTTAGCAGATATTATAGCTATATAGGCTTCCGTTATTCCACCCATAGTAGGATAAGGAATAAATCTTTCTACTGATAAGGTTGCGCTAGTTGAATTATTAGTATTATCCCATAATTTCATTAACATATCTAAACCGATGTATTGGAAATCAACAGTGTTAAAGAAACCCGTGTCTTTAATTGTACATATAGTAGAAAGTTTAGTTGCCTCAATTTCATCTGCGATTTTATTATTGCTAGTACATACATAATACATTAAGCAATTTGGTCTGCCGCTTTTTACTCTTGCAACATTTTCAACGATATAATTAAATATTTTCTTAGCGTCTTTTAAGAATTCTCCCTGTGGCAGATATGAAATCGGTGCGACAAAATCTTTTACACCATCACTGAATTTTAAAATTTCCCCTCTGTCATAATTTTCAGAAGTTTTTGCCTGAATAAAAATAATATCAACTGATATGCTTTTCTTGCGACGTAAAAAAATTTCTTGAACTTCTTCCAATGTGGTAGCAAGTTCATCATCGATAAAAAATATTATCCCATCAATACCGCCATCCACGTCATCACTAGTAATATCTTTAAAATCGAAATTTGCCGGATATCTTTCATAAGCAATTACATAATTAGAGAAAAATTCAAATTGTTTGCTTTCTTCTTCCGACTCGATGTCATTTTCCTCGCTAAATTTTTTTAAGCAACTTTCAATGATTTTATGCATTTGTTCTCCTTGATTGTTTATCAGAATGTGTTAAATATAAGAACCAATAGTTAATTCAATTTATCTAACGCTTCACTCATACTTTTAGCAAGAGCTTTTGCCATTAGTACGGGGATAGCGTCACCGATTTGTTCGTATTTGTCCTGTTCCGGGTCGCTATGGAATTTAACATAAGGACCGCTAAAATAATACCAGTCGGGGAAAGCCTGCAATCTTGCAACTTCTCTCGGTGTAGGTTGCCTATCATAATAGGGGTGTATCATTTCATCCAAACAGTGAGAGGTTACGGTATAGCTTGGTTCATTTGCTTTTAAACGCCTATTTCTTGACGAGTACAGTTTGTTTGGAAAGACTTCTTTAACTAAATCTTCCTTGCCTTCTGATATCAGCCGTTCTGCCGCCGACTGCATACCTTCGCCTTGCTTAATTTCGTGTAATCTGCGTATCATACGGGGGTTATGATTTAATGCTTTATGAAAAGTTATTACATTTGGCGCATAACTTAAATTGCCTGAATAGAACGGGTCAAAAATAAATTTGTAATAATTATATGCAGCTTCGGTTATTAAACCGCTTTTATAATCTTCTTCATAAGTGGGGTAGTAAGGCATCATTTCATAGCCCTCACCACTTTGAACAGGCGGAAGATATCTTAATGCGTCTTCAACTGTTACATAATCATATTTTCTATTAGGTCCGTGTGTTTTTTCAGGATAAGTAAAAGAACTTTCATAATTGCTATTGCAACCAACAATAAAAATTCTTTCACGCTTTTGTGGTGTGCCGTAATCTGCGGCAAGGCATTTAAAAACATTTACGTCCTTACTTACAACACGGTAAAACATACCGTTTTCATCGGGTCTTTCAAACTCACTGAAAACGTAATCAACTTGTCCGCCTTTTTTGCCATCACGCTTTTTAGTTAAAAGCCCCGGTACGTTTTCAAATAAAACATACTTAGACTTTACTGCGTGCGCAATTCTTAAAATATTTGAGAACAAATCGTTTCTATCGTCATCTTCGAGGCGTTTCCCTGCCATAGAAAAACTTTCACAGGGTGCGCCACCTGTTACAAC
>CAYXXB010000044.1:0-10633 GCA_964468955.1 uncultured Clostridia bacterium
AATTGCAGGGAATGGGCATCAATCCCGACATTATAATCCCCCGCGTTGACGCGCCCATGCCTGCGGACGTTCGCGAAAAAATCGCTATGTTCTGCAACGTCGAACCCGAATGCTGCATAGAAAATATGACTATGCCAGTGCTTTATCAATGCCCTATTATGCTTGAAGAAAGCCGTTTTTCGGAGATTGTATGCAAGCGTCTGAAGCTTGACCCCCGCGTTATTGATTTGACCGAATGGAATAAAATGCTTCAGAGAATCGACAGCCGCGACAAGACGGTCAATATAGCGCTTTGCGGCAAGTACGTTCAGCTTCACGACGCATACCTTTCGGTAGCGGAAGCTTTGGCGCACGCGGGCTATGAAAACGCGGCGAAAGTGAATATCAAATGGGTTGACACCGAAACGCTTACAGACGGCAACGCAAGCGAAAGACTCGGTGACGTAGACGGCATAATAGTTCCCGGCGGTTTCGGCGCGCGCGGCGTGGAAGGTATGATAACCTGCGCCAAGTACGCGCGTGAAAACAACGTTCCCTATTTCGGAATATGCCTCGGTATGCAGACGGCTGTAATCGAATACGCGCGCAACGTTGTGGGCTTTAAGGACGCGCACTCTTCGGAATTTAATCCCGACAGCACTCACCCCGTAATAGACTTGATGCCCGACCAGCAAGGCGTTAAAATGGGCGGTACAATGCGTTTAGGCGCATATCCTTGCAAAGTTATCGGCGATATTATGAAGCAATCTTACGGCGCGGAAGAGGTTTCCGAACGCCACCGCCACAGATACGAATTCAACAACGATTACCGCGAGCAAATAGAGAAAGCGGGAATGAAGATTGCAGGTACTTCCCCCAACGGACTGCTTGTAGAAGCGGTTGAAATACCGTCGCTTGATTTCTTTATCGGCGTACAGTTCCACCCCGAATTTAAATCCCGTCCTCAGTCGGCGCATCCCATTTTCAGGGAATTTATCAAACACGCGGTTAAGTATTCTTTAACGGCGAAAAATAAGTAAAAGACGGTTAGTAGGCACATATGCGTCGGCTAACGGGAGAAATATAAGGTAAAGGCAATGAAATTCAACGAATATTTTAAAAATATCGACGAAAACTATTTGTTCGCGGAAGTTGCGAAAAGGGCGGCTGAATATTCTGCCGCACACCCCGACAAAAAGATTTTAAAGCTCGGCATCGGAGACGTAACGTTACCGCTTGCCCCCGCCGTTATCAAGGCTCTGCACTCGGCTGTGGACGATATGGCTGACAAGGCTACGTTCAAAGGCTACGGCCCGTACGAAGGCTATGATTTCCTCCGCGAAAGCATAAACGACTATTACAAGGAGATGGGAGTAAGTCTCAACCTAGGCGAAATTTTTGTGTCCGACGGCGCTAAATCAGATTTGGGCAACGTTCTCGACATATTCGCAAAGGACAACGTTATTCTCGTTCCCGACCCCGTATATCCCGTATATGTGGATACCAACGTTATGGCGGGACGTAAAGTAATCTTCTCCGCGGCTAATGAAGAAAACGGCTTTTTGCCTATGCCCGACTATTCCGTAAAGGCGGACGTTATATATCTGTGTTCGCCTAACAACCCCACCGGCGCGGCGTATTCTGCCGCTCAGCTCAAAGAGTGGGTTGAATATGCAAATAAGCTCGGTGCGGTCATTCTGTACGACGCCGCTTACGAATGTTTCATTCAGGACAACGGCGCGGCGCGTTCTATCTATCAGGTAGAGGGCGCTAAGAACTGCGCTATAGAGTTCTGCTCGTTCTCAAAAATGGCGGGCTTCACGGGTACGCGCTGCGGCTATACTGTAATTCCTTTCGCAATCGAAAAGGACGGTATGAGCGCAAACAAGATGTGGTTCAGACGTCAGGCTACTAAATTCAACGGCGTGCCTTACGTTGTTCAGAAAGGCGCGGCTGCGGTGTTCACAAAAGAAGGCAGGGCGCAGATTAAAGAGAACCTTGCGTACTATCAGCAAAACGCGGCTATTATCGCCAAGTGTATGGACGAACTTGGTATTTGGTACACGGGCGGTAAAAATTCGCCTTACATATGGCTTAAATGCCCCAACGGTTTAGGCAGTTGGGAATTTTTCGACTATCTGCTTCAAAACGCGCAAGTGGTGGGAACGCCCGGTGCTGGCTTCGGCAGTAACGGCGAAGGCTTTTTCCGTCTGACCGCTTTCGGAAGCAGGGAAGTGACCGAAGAAGCCGTGGCGAGAATAAAAAAACTTTTAACGGATTAATTTTATGACGAGTTCAGAAAAAGAAAGAGGTGCGGGCGTACTGTGCCACATATCTTCGCTTCCAAACGAATACGGCATAGGTTCGCTCGGTAAAGAAGCGTACGAGTTTGTAGACGTCTTAAAAAAGAGCGGCGTTAAGTATTGGCAGATTCTGCCCTTACAGCAGACGGGGTTCGGCGATTCGCCCTATCAGTCGGTTTGCTGTACTTCGGGCAACCCGTACTTTATCGATATAGAGGCGTTGAAGCGCGACGGACTTCTCGACAAAGAGGAGCTTGAAAGTGCGAAAATGCCCGCGGGCGACGTCAACTATGGCGAGCTGTTTGAAAAGCGTTATGCGCTGTTGAGGCGCGCATATGCCCGTTTCAATATTCGCGACGCGGAATTTGTCGCGTTTATCGAAAGCGGCGAGTTCGAGGATTACGCACTGTTTATGTCCTTGAAATCGCGCTACGGCGTAACGTTCAACCATTTCCCCGACTCCTATAAATATAAAGAACATCTTGCAATGTACGAGTTCAGAAACGCCGTTTACCGTTCGGAATACTGCTTCTGGATGTTCGTGCAGTTTACCTTCAAAAAGCAGTGGAAGGCGTTAAAGACTTACGCCAACGAAAACGGCATAAAGATTATCGGCGATATCCCTCTTTACGTTGCGTACGATTCTTCCGACATTTGGGCGCGCCCCGAACTGTTCGAGCTGGACGAGGACTTGAAGCCCGTTAAGGTTGCGGGCGTTCCCCCCGATTATTTTTCCAAGTCGGGTCAGCTGTGGGGTAACCCGCTGTATAATTGGGACGCAATGCGCGCCGAAAATTTCGATTGGTGGATTAACCGTATCGCACGAGCAAAGGAAATGTACGACGTTATCCGCATAGACCACTTCCGCGGACTTGACAGGTTCTATTCTATTGACGCGAACGCGTATAACGCCGTTGACGGCGAGTGGGTGGACTGCCCCGGACGCGAGCTTTTCAGCGAAATAAGAAAGCGCTTGGGTAAGATAGATATAATTGCAGAGGACTTGGGTGTCATGGACGACGGCGTTCTGCTTCTGCGCAGACAGACGGGTTTCCCCGGTATGAACGTTTTAATGTTCGCGTTCGACGGCGAAGAGACAAACTCCTATCTCCCCGCAAACATATCGGAAAATTCCGTCAGCTACACAGGTACGCACGATAACGACACGGCTTACGGTTTTCTTTTGAAGATGACCGACGCACAATTTACGGCGTTTAAAAAGCAGATGCGTTCCGTCCTCAAAGAACAGGGCATATATTATCCGCTTGTGGATAGGAAAGACGTTGCGAAAGCGCTTTGCATATGCACGCTGCACACCAAAGCGTATTTAGCCGTTATCCCCGTGCAGGATATTCTCGTTCTCGACAACACGGCAAGAATGAACGTTCCGTCTGTTCCCGCAGACAATTGGCGTTTCCGTTTAACGGCTATGCCTTCCCGCAATGCAATGGCGGAGTTCAAAAAAGAAATCAAAGCAAGTAACAGGTAAATATTTTTATATAAAGCAAAAACCGCCCGACAATATCACTGTCGGGCGGTTTTTTAATTAATCGGCATATATTACGGGGTTAATCGGTCTGACGTTTGAAAATCCGCACGCAAAGCACCGTCATATCGTCTGGCGTGCCGTTCAGGCGCAACTTGCTTTCGGCTAAAATTTTGTCCGCAAGCGCCTGCGGATTTAACGGTTTAAGTGTTTGCAGGTATTCGTACAGTTCCTGCGGGGTGGAGAAAGCGGAAGTAATTCCGTCGCTCATAAACACTATAATATCGTCGCATTTAAGGTTTTCAAGGCAGGTGGCGGGGTGGAGATTATCAAGTATTCCGAGCGGCAATGAGTGGCTTTCAAGCACCTTAATTTCACCTTTTCGCACGATAATACCCGCGGGCGAACCTATTTTTATGAACGAAGCTGTAAGCGTATTCAAGTCGATAGCGGCGACGTCTATGCAGGTAAAGCGTTCGTCGCGGTTGAAGCACAGCAGTTTGTTTATAGTATCGAGAACTATTTCCGCAGGCATTTCCGCACGGTAAAACGCCTCGATAAGCGAAATGGCGGTGGAGGAAACTTTTTGCGCGTATTCGCCGCTGCCCATACCGTCGGAAAGCACCATTAAAAAGGATTGCTCGTTAATCTTTATTACGGAGTGGGTGTCGCCCGAATACCTTTCTCCGTCCTTGACCGCATAGGCCACCCCGAACGCCGCGTCAAACTTAGGCGGCTCAACAAACACGTATGCGCACTTTTGCGTATCGTAAGCTATTTTATCCTTTAAAATCAGCTTAGCGCCAATCGTCTGTTCTATGCAGTCTTTCACCCAAGCAACCCGCGTTGCCCCGACGACTGTTACGCTGACTTCGCGGTTGCTTCCGCCCAAAATTCTTATTTCGGGGCAGGATATACCGTTGGAAGCGAGTTTGTTCATCACCTCTTTTTCTAAAAGGGAGCAGTCTTCCCTGCCCTTGTTCAGCTCGACCGCACGAGCTTTCAGCACTTCCGCAACGCCGCGGGCCTGCCCCGCCAAAAGCCTGCGACCACTGTGCGCGTTTTCGGCTTCCATAGTCATTTTGCGGTATTCGTAAAGCTGTTTGTTTAATGTATCTATGAGCTTAGTTACGTCGTTGCAGTTGGTCGTGACCTCGGCGGGTAAATCCACAAGGCTGACTTTGCCTTTGGCGCAACCCGCGTCAATCAGCATAGCAAACCCTCGGTATACTTTCGTGTGCGCGCAGTTAAGCTTTCTGTTGCAGTTTTCGCACATTCTGCGTTTCGTCTCGCTGAATATACGCTGCTTAAGCGCAGCCGTGTCTACCGTATCGTCGAGGGCGGTGAACGCGCTCTCTATCTCGCGGAAAACTTCGCTCGTGCGGAAAAGCCTGTCCGCTACGTACTCGGTGAACCGCTCTTCCTGCGTGCGAGGTAAAACCTTGCGCACCGCGAGCAAATCCCGCATCTGTTCCAGTTTCTTGTCAGTCGGCACTAACGCTGCCATACAGCAGCAAAATAGCAGTAAACCCCGTACTATTGCCAATCCAATGCCCTGATTGAACATTCCCGCGTAGTAAAAATACCCCGCCGAGCATACGAAACACACGGCACACGGGGCAATTCTTCCTGCGTTGATAAACAGCAGAGAGGCAATCGAAAGAATTATAAATGCAGTTACAAAGTGAAGGTTTATCGCCGCTATCGAGCAGGGAACGCCTATAAGACAACCGACTATAATCGATGCGGGACTGCGTGAAAGCCTTACCGCAAAAGCCGTCAGCCCCGCGCCCAGACATAAATAAATTTCCAGACCCGCAAGGTTATAAGCGCCCACTCCGCAGACGACGAAAATCACGCTTAAACACAGCAGTTCGTCCGTGCGCAGTTTGCATCTGTAAAGTCTGTACATAAGCGCGTACACGGCCCGGCACGCAAAGAAAGTGAACAGCATAACGGCTATTGCCGCCGCCGCTTTTATTATGTAAACGTTCTGCGTGAAGTAGATGGAAGTGATTCCGTTCCACTGCGAAAACGCGACGTAAGGCGCTAATGCGATTGTTATATACGCCGCCGATTCAAATTTTATTTTTCTGCCCGTGCGCCTGTAAATAAGCGTAACCGCCGTAAGGAAAAGCGCCTCGAACGCACTCAACGCAACCGTCAGCCAATTGAGGGTAATGAAGGAAGATAGTACGTACAGCACGGGTGTTGCTATGACGTTTGCCCCGCAAATCAGCATAGCAAAGCACAGCCCCATAGAGAACGGTACGCCTTCTAAAGCGCTTGTCAGACAGACGAGCGCCAACGCATATGCGGCGTATAACAATACGCTTTTCAAATTTATCTTTATACGCATACCCGCATTATATAACGCGCGCGTGCGCGTAAATTGTCTGTTACGGTAAAATAATAAATTATTTCACAGAAAAACCGCCGTTGACATTTTATGGGCGGGTGGTATAATATATTAAATAAAAGTTTTAGGGGGATTTATGGGTTCTTTCAAGGATTTGAGAATTGTAGACAATTTTTATCAGACTTCGGCGTTCTTTCCTATGCCGACCGTCTTGGTGGGTACGGTTTCGGAAAACGGAATGACAAACCTCGGTTCGTACTCGCTGTGCTTTCCGTATTACATTGCGGGGAAAGACTACTACGCTATGATTTTAGAATGTAGGAATTCTTCCAACACGGCGCAGAACATTTTGAGGGATAAACACTGTTCGCTCAATTTTATAACAGACGATAAGAAGTTCTTCAAAGAAGCGGTGCGTTTAGGCTTTCCCGGCGACACTACCGAAGAGAAAATGAAAAACTGTATTTTCGCTTTGGAAGAAAGTGCAATCGACGCTTCCCGCCCCAAGATTATAACTCAGGCTTTTCAGGTTTTCGAATGTACTTGGGACGACAGCTTGGAGGACGCGTATTTGGATAAGGCGGGCTGTCTGGAAGGGTACGAACCGCCATATAGAAATTTCAACGGAATTACCAGCAAGTTCGGCGCGCATTTCATTCTGAAGATAGATAAAATTTTAATGAAGGAAAAACAGTACAATGCAATAGTTAACGGCGTTACCGCAAAGGGCTTTCCCCGCGTACCTGTCGACTACGGCTATCGCGACAGCACGAATTTCTGGTGTTCGCCGTTTAAGAAACCGTTCCCAGAGAAAATTCAGGCAAAGGAGGGGGACGTCAACTCGGTCAAGTATGCGGCTAAGCGCATAGACCCCAACGTTACTTTCACTGACGAAGCGTGCGCAAAGCTTACCAAAATTCCGCGCATATTCTTAAAAGCCGCTCTAACTCAAATGGTGGATATCGCCAAGGAGGAGGGCATTTCGGTAATCGACGAAGCCGCTTTGCAGATTATTAACGACAAACGCAGAAAAGAAAAAAAGTAAAATAAATCGTGATAAAACGGAAGCGCCACCCGAAATTTTCAGGCGGCGCTATTATATTTAAAATGAATTTGTAGTAATCAAAATGCTTTTAAGAAATACTCAGCCATACCATTAAAACGGCTATATCCGCGGGGTTAACGCCTGAAATGCGGCTTGCCTGACCCAACGAACGGGGCTTGACCTTGTTCAACTTTTCTCGCGCTTCAAGCCTTAAACCTTGAATTTGTTCGTAGTCGGTGTCAGGCGGCAACAGCTTGTCTTCAAGCTTTTTCGCCCGTTCAATCTGCTCCGCGTTCTTTTTCAGATATCCCTCGTAACGCACGAATATTTCGGCGGATTGCAATACGCTTCTTTCGAAGTCGAGAGCGCCGAGTTCGGCGCAAATTTCGTCAAGCGTAATTCCGCGTTTAATCAAATCCGCATAGGTCAGCCCGCCCGCCGCTCTCTCATATCCGTGAGCGGAAAGCAGTTTTTCCGTTTTGTCCGGAGTGAAGGCGGTGGCGCGGAGCGTTGCAACCGCCTCTTCGTATTCGTTCTTTCGCTTTATAAATTTATCGTACCGCTCCTTAGAAACAAGTCCGCAATCGTAACCCTTTTGCGTTAATCGGAAGTCGGCGTTGTCCTGCCGAAGCTCTATTCTGTATTCCGCGCGGGAGGTCATCATTCTGTACGGTTCCTCCGTGCCTTTGGTAACCAAATCGTCGATAAGTACGCCGATATACGCTTCGTCTCTTCCGAGTACGAGAGGGGGAAGATTGCGCAGTTTCAAGCTCGCGTTCAAGCCCGCAATAAGCCCTTGCGCGGCGGCTTCCTCGTAGCCCGAAGTGCCGTTTATCTGACCCGCCGAATAAAGCCCGCTCACCTTCTTGAATTCCAATGTGGGATACAAGTCGAGCGTGTCTATGCAGTCGTATTCGATAGCGTAGGCAAAGCGCATAAACTGCGCGTTTTCCAAGCCTTCTACCGAGCGGTACATTTCAAGCTGAACCTCGTGCGGCATAGAAGAGGACATCCCCTGAACGTAAGCTTCAAGCGTGTTTTCGCCCTCGGGTTCGATGAATATCTGATGCCGCTCTTTGTCCGAAAATCTGACAACCTTCGTTTCGATAGATGGGCAGTATCTCGGTCCCGTGGACTCTATAGTGCCGTTGTAAAGGGGCGAACGGTCTAGGTTACTAAGAATAATTTCGTGCGTCTTTGCGTTCGTATAGCCGAGGTAGCACGGCATTTTGTTCTGAGTGGGATTTTCAGATATAAACGAGAACGGACCCACGTTATCCTCGCCATATTGCGGGGTCAACTTGGCTAAATCGAGCGAACGGAAGTCCACTCTTGCGGGCGTACCCGTCTTAAATCTGCGTACACTATAGCCCAAACTTATAAGGTTTGCCGTGAGAGCCGTTGCGGGCGCAAAGCCGTTGGGTCCGCTTGAAGCAACTACGTCGCCGGTAATGGTGCGCGCGTTTAAATACACGCCCGTGGCAAGCACTGCGGCGCGGCAGTTAAGCACACCGCCG
Source organism: uncultured Clostridia bacterium (assembly GCA_964468955.1). Taxonomy (GTDB): domain Bacteria; phylum Bacillota; class Clostridia; order Christensenellales; family Borkfalkiaceae; genus Coproplasma. Next base: position 8,690 of record CAYXXB010000044.1, read on the forward strand.
TAGGTTGTTTTAACCGCTTTGACCTCTCCGTTTTCGACTACGACTTCCGCCGCTTCACCCTGAATAATACGCAGGTTTTCCGTCTGCTCCAAAACGCTCTTCATACGAGCGTGGTAAGCGTGCTTGTCGGACTGGCATCTGAGCGACTGCACCGCCGCACCTTTGCCTACGTTAAGCATTTTAATCTGCAGAGCAGTGGCGTCCGCATTAATTCCCATTTCGCCGCCGAGGGCGTCTATCTCGCGCACAAGATGACCCTTAGCCGTGCCGCCTATCGAGGGGTTGCACGCCATAAAAGCTATGCTGTCGAGATTGAGGGTAAGGATAGCGGTGGAAAGTCCCGTCCGCGCAGAAGCGAGCGCGGCTTCGCAGCCCGCATGCCCCGCACCGATTACCACAACGTCGAAATTTCCCAATAAAAATTCTTTCATATCAAAAATTTTGCGCCCGAATTTCACGGGCGCGATTGTCATTTATTTATCATTTACCCCGTAATATGTGCGGGGTAACGCTTATTTTTTCAAAATTATGTTCTTAATATCGTCTATATCGCCCGCAAGCTTGTCGCTCACGTTCATCATCTCTTCAACCTTGTTGCGCGAATAAAGTATGGTCGTGTGGTTTCTGTCGCCGAGTTCCTTGCCTATCGACATAAGGGGAAGGGAGAGCAGTTCGCACATAAGATAACAGCATACCTGACGGGGCAGAACGAGTTCCTTTTTCTTGCACTTGCCCACAAGCTCGTGCTTGGTAACCTTGTAGAAACCCGTTACCGCGCTAATAATAGATGCGGGCGTAATCTCTTCCGATTCGCTTTCGGACACGGCTTCGTGCAGTGCGTTTCGGGCGAGATTTACGGTGATGGGCTGTTCGTGAAGCTTGCTTGCAAACACGACTTTAGTAAGTCTTCCTTCAAGCGTTCTCACGTCGTCGCCGCTGTTTTGCGCAAGGAATAAAAGCACGTCGTCGGGAACGATACATCTCTTCTCGAACGCCTTCTGTTTCAAGATGGCGATTTTTGTTTCGAGGTTGGGGGGCATAACGTCGAACACTAACCCGCCAGAAAAGCGCGTTCTGAGTCTTTCTTCCAAAGCCGTGAGTTCGCGCGGGGGCTGGTCCGAAGTAATGACGATTTGCTTACCCCTAGATACGAGTTCGTTAAAGGTGTGGAAGAATTCTTCCTGAACGGCTTTCTTGTTCGCAATGAACTGAATGTCGTCTATAATAAGCACGTCGGCGCTGCGGTAATGCTGTCTTAATTTGTTGCCGCGTTCGCGCGCGTCGGGACCTTTCGCCGTGAACATCGTGTCTATAATTTCGTTGACGAACTGTTCGCAGGTCGCATATATTACTTTATAGTGCGGTTTGTCTGCGATAATCTTGTTGGCGATAGCCTGAATCAAGTGCGTTTTGCCCAAACCCGTTCCGCCGTAAATAAAAAGCGGGTTATATATGCCTGCTGGTTCGTTCGCAACGTCCTTTGCGGCTTCAACCACGAATTGGTTGTTTCCCGCAACGAATGTTTCAAACGTAAATTTTTTGTTGAGGTTGTTGGGAACGTAATGCTCCTCCTGCGGAGCGGCATAGGTGTAGTCGCGGTTACCCTTAACCACAAGGCGGAAATCGGAAACGCCTACGTCCGCTCGGATGATAGCTTCGCGGATTTTATCGGCAAGCGTGTTCATAATCGACTGCGCAAAGTTTTCCGTCAGCGTTTCAAGCACTATGCAGCGCCCGTCTATTTCGACGGGAACGAGTTTATCGATATAGGTCAAAAAGGGAATATGACTGATAGACTCGCGCATTTTTTCTTTTATGGGCTTATAAATGAAGTCAAGGTTTGAAGTATCTGCCATAAATTAACCTAAATCCTTTGTTTTTTTTGTTTAATGTGGTATAATTCATTATAATATAAAAAATCTCAAAATCAAAGTATTTTAAGTC
>CAYXXB010000045.1:0-10523 GCA_964468955.1 uncultured Clostridia bacterium
GAACGGCAAAAAGCATTATTATTACGCTTGCAAGAAACGCAAGAAAGGCAACTGCACCAAAGCCCGCGAGGGTAAGGACGATTTGGAGCAGAAAGTTACCCAGCAAGTTTATGACTTTTTAAGCGATAAGAAAAACGCCGAGAAAGCCGCGCAGGACACAATAGCCTACTACGAAAGGCGCACGGGCGACGACGGCTTGAAAAGCCTTGACACACGCATTGCACAGGCGCAAGCGCAAGTCGAGGACTTAACGAACGCTTTTATAGAGGCGAAAAGCCCACTACTACGAGCGGGCATTGAAAAGAAAATGCAGGACTATGAAATTATGCTTGCAGACCTACAAACCAGCAGGGCGCAAATTCTTTTAGAGCGCGGGCGTAGAGTTACGGCAAAGGACATTTTGGCGTTCATTAACGACCTACTGAAAGGCAACCCAGCCGACAAAGACTACCAGCGAAAAATCATTGACAACCTTGTTTTTGTGGTGTATCTTTATGACGACGACAACGTAAAGACAGTCAACTATCTGAATTTAGGTGTGGACGAAAACGTTAGAAAGGTTCGACTTGACGAAACAAACGAGCTGTTAAAGCGGTTAGGTATGTGTTCAAACTCTAACACCCAAGCTCCACCAAAAGCGAAAACAGACGAATCATTTTCGTCTGTTTTCGCTTTTTATCTCTACTTAATTTATACCATAAAAATATTTGAGAATTTCTCTTGCCGCAGGATAACTTAAACGTTTTATTTCCTTTACTACCTTATTTACGTCATATATTTCGTCAATACATTCAACACTGATTTTTTCTTTGTCTATTTCTAGAATTGCACCCCTTGCAATATTTTGTTCATCCTCGGGGCAACCACAAGAACCGACATTTATGTACCATTTTTTATCAGATTGGTAAATAAGTCGTTTATGGTCGTGTCCGTAGCAAATTATTTCGCTGTCAACTTCAGAAAATAATTCTTCCAAATCATTTTTTGTTGGATTTTTTATAAATCTGTATCTGTTTTTGCTATCGACGGAATAGTGTAAGACTGATATCGTATGTCCGTTGACAGTTAAATCCGATTTTTGAGGCAAGTATTTTAAAAAATTTATTGAGGTAGTAGAGAGAAGAGCGCGGTTCCATAAGTGATGTAATTTCTCGCTTTCCGTTATTTTATCCGGTATTCCTCTGAACTGGTAATGGTCGTGATTTCCGCGAACACAAATCAAATTCGGAATCGACAATATATATTGTACGGTTTGTTCCGGATAAGGTCCGATGCCTATTATATCTCCGCAACAAATAATCTTATCACACTTTTCTCTGTTAAACTTTTGAATTATTTTGTTTAAAGCTATGACGTTACTGTGAACGTCAGTAATTATTCCGATTTTCATATTTTAATTATATCTTAATAAGAAAGGTAATGCAAAGACGTGATTGCCATTTTCTCTAAAATGACACATTTATATTGGATTACTTTAGAAATTATTGCAAAATAATTATTTCAAAGGGTGATTTACGTCGTAAAGTTTTGCAAGTCCGCCCTCGGCGGTTTCACGATAAATTTTAGATAAATCTTTACCCGTGCGGTACATTGTGGCAACTACGGTATCGAAAGAAATTTTACGCGAATAGGTTAAAAAGTTTGCTAAGCTGACCGCATTAATCGCTCGCATAGCCGCAACCGCGTTACGCTCGATACAGGGAATCTGAACCAACCCCATAATTGGGTCGCAGGTAAGACCGAGGTGATGTTCAAGCGATACCTCGGCGGCATATTCTATCTGGTCTATGTCAAGGTTTAAAAGCTCGCCGAGAGCCGCCGCTGCCATCGAACAGGCAGTGCCTATTTCAGCCTGACAGCCGCATTCCGCGCCGCTAATGGATGCGTTGGTTTTGACGATATTGCCTATAACGCCCGCAGTAAGCAACGCGTTTGCAGCTTGTTCGTGACTGAAATTGTACTTATGCATGAAATAGTACAAAACGGCGGGGAGAACGCCCGCAGAACCGCAAGTGGGGGCGGTTACTATTCTGCCGCCTGCCGCGTTTTCTTCACTTACGGCAAAAGCGAAAGAGCATACTAACCTGTTTTCGCGCGTCGTTTCGTTTTCGAAAATGTCGTTCTGGTTGAAAAGCGTTTTAGCTTTACGTACAACGTCTAACCCGCCTTCCAATACGCCTTCGGTCTTCAATCCGCGTTCTACGGATTGCAGCATAACGTCAAGCATTTCACGGACGTAATCGCGGATATCCTTTTGGTCAAACTGTTCCGCATATTCGTAAAGGCGGATGTTTTCAGATTTACAGTAAGCCGAAATCTCGCCGAAGCTTTTGTGCGGATAAACGTCCGGCTCTTCTTTTTCCGTCCTGCCTACAACTTTAACCGCGCCGCCGCCTACGCTCATTGCGCGCCTTCGTGCAACCTCTTTCCCGTCCTTATATCCGATAATATCCAAAGTATTGGGGTGGGGGAGGGAATGCTTTTCGCAGTCGAATTTAACCGTGCCTTTTACGTTTGGGAACGACTCCGTAACCGCTTTATCGGAGTGGTGTCCCTTACCCGTTTTTGCAAGCGAGGCATAAAAAATAACTTCATATTCGTCAATTTGCGGATAATCTGCAAAAAATGCTTTACAGGCGTTTTGTACTCCTATGGTATGCGAGCTTGAAGGTCCCATGCCGCATCTGTATAACTGTTTAAGTGATTTCATAAGAAGGTCTCTCCACCGACAGATTATACGCTTTTCACTTTGCAAAAGCAAGTGTTTTATTTAAAGCCGATATTGGATTGGAAACGCCGACGGAGCAAAAATGCCCGTCGCTATTGACTTTTTTGCAAAAAAAGCATATTATTATTGTGTTGATAAAATACTTAATAGGGGAATTATTAAATGAAAATTTGTGTTTTCGGTGCGGCGAGTGCGCACATAGACGAAAAATATATAAAAGCGGTGGAGGAGTTCGGCGAAAAAATGGCTAAACGCGGACATTCCTTGGTGTTCGGCGCAGGCGGCACGGGCTTGATGGGTGCGGCGGCGCGCGGAGTAAAGCGCGGCGGCGGATACGTCCACGGCGTAGTGCCTTCGTTTTTTAAGGAAAACGGCGTAGAACAGCTTTTTGAAGAGTGTGATAAAATGACCTATACCGAAACCATGCGCGAGAGAAAGGCTATAATGGAGGACGACGCGGACGCGTTCGTCATCACCCCCGGCGGCGTAGGCACGTTTGAGGAATTGTTCGAAGTTATAACGCTTAAACAGCTCAACCGCCACGATAAAGCGATTGTTTTTATGAATACGGAAGGCTATTACGACGATATCCGCAATCTTATGGATACGGCGTGCGAGCGCAAGTTCGTAACGAAAAGCTGCCTGAGTTTGTATGAATTTTTCACCGATTCGGACAGTATTTTAGACTATCTTGAAAACTACGTACCCAACCCCATACCTTTCAGCAGAACAAAGTTGGGCGAGTAATAAATGATAAACGTAATTTTTGTTTGTCTCGGCAATATATGCCGTTCGCCTATGGCGGAGGCGGTTTTTAAGAGACTTGCCGAAGAAGAGGGCGTTTTAAGCTCGCTTGACGTTTCATCTTTTGCAACTTCCGACTGCGAGGTCGGCAATCCCATATATCCGCCAGCACAGCGCGAGCTAAAAGAAAACGGTTACAATTTTACCCACCGCGCACAGAAACTCACTTTGAGCGAGATAAAGAACGCCGACTATATTTTAGTTATGGACGGCATGAACTATACCGACGTGTGCCGAATGGCGGGGGCTAATTATAAAGACAAGGTGTTTAAACTCGGAAGTTTCTTGCCCGAACCTATCGACATCGCCGACCCTTGGTATACGGGCGATTTTAAGAAAACGTATTCGGAAATATATTCTTCCTGCAGAATGTTTCTGAACTATCTTTTGGTAAAACACGATAAAGCGTTGAATTATGAATAGAGAAAGTGGCGAAGGTAAAAACCTTCGCCACTTTCAATGTAGTGAAAAATATAAGGTGTGTGTGCTAATTAACTGCGTACGCTTTTGCGGGCTTTAACTCCGCCTTTAACAGCGGTAGAGGAAGCTTCCTCAGCGCCCTTGCCGCGGTCTTTACCCATAAAGAAGAGGGCAACCGTGCCTGGGCCAACGTGCGAACCCGTGCAGATATCGTACATATTTATCACAACGTCTGTTGCCCCGCGGGCAATAAGCATTTCTTTCAACGCTTCCGCGTCTTCTATGCAGTCTGCGTGAGCAATGCAAACCGTCTGGCTTTCGGGGCCTATAACATTCTTTTCAAACAGTTCCGCAAGACGGGAGAGCGCTTTTCTTCTTCCGCGTTCCGTGCCTGCAAACGAAATCTTGCCGTTTCCGTCGCCTTTGAGTATGGGTTTTATATTAAGAAGCGTACCCGCGATAGCGAGGGTAGCGGAAATTCTGCCCCCGCGTTTTAAATACTTCAACTGCGAAACGGTGAAAACCGAATTCATATTGAGTTTATGATTTTCTATCCATTGCGCGCAGTCTTCCACGCTCTCGCCCAGCTCCCCGAGCCGAGCCGCATGCACCGCGAACATACCTTCGCCGAGGGACGCGTTAAAGCTGTCCGCAACGAGCATTTTTCTCTCGGGATAAAGCTCTTTAAGCTCTTTTGCAACGTTTTTTGCCTGATTGTAAGTTCCGCTTATCTGCGAAGAAATAGTTATAAACAAAACGTCCTTGCCCGCTTCGAGAGAGGGAATAACCGCATTTTTGATTTTTTCCGCATTAACGAGCGTGGTTTTCGTTTCGCTACCGTTCCGCATTGCGTCGTAAAACGTCTTGGCAGTCTGTTCGTAGGGTACGCCCTCTTCGTAACATTCCATTTCCTTGCCGTCGATTGAACAGGTGTAGGATACGACTTTAATATCAAAATTTTTTATCATTTCGTTGGTCAGATTTGCCGCCGAATCAACGTAAATATCAAAATTGCGCATTTTCAAGAAATCCTCCTGAGTTTCTCTGCTTATTAACGGATTGTTTGATAATAAGACAGAGGATGAGCCTTGTCGGCTTATGCCTTTTTTCTGACTTTAGTATATCCGTTTAATAAACTTTTTACAACCTACTTATCCGTGTGCGGTCTCTCTACTTTAGCAACTGCTCTAAACCAACAGTTTTTGCAACTCTACCGCTCAAAAAATTAACTCTACTGACGGTAGAGTTTAATAAAAGGGTTGCATTTGACAAAATTTAATGTTATACTTTGGCTATGGGTGAGTTAAAGTTAAACGGCACAAAAGATTTAAAGGATATTATTTCCGAAAATCTGACGAGATTGAGACAGCAGGCGGGGCTTACCCAGCTTCAACTTGCGGAAATGCTCAATTACTCCGATAAGGCGGTTTCCAAGTGGGAAAGGGGGGAATCTATTCCCGATCTGCGCGTGCTTATTCAGCTTGCAAATTTATATCATATTACCGTTGACGATATAATAACCGAACAGCCCGAAAAGGTAGTGCAGCCCAAACTCAATTTAAAGAAAAAGCACCTTTTGGTAACGCTGCTTTCCGTGGGGCTGGTGTGGGTTATCGCTACGGGCGTGTTTATGATTTTGTTCTATACGCCCGTTTCGCAGTATGCTTTTCTGACATACGTGGTTGCGCCTTTGGTTTCGTTTATCGTACTTACGGTGTTTTCATCTATCTGGGGAAATAAATTCACCACGCTTTTGGCGTGTTCTGGCATCGTGTGGTCTGTAGCGGCGATAGTACACGTCAATATATATCTGTTCGCGCCCGAAGTCGTTATCTGGCCGTTCTACGTTGTGGCGGGCGCGTGCCAAGTACTTTTAGTTCTTTGGTTCTATTTCAGAAAAGTAAAATAAGAGAGAGTGGACTGCTGTGCGGTCTGAATATAAAAAAGTTAAATAAAGAGGGAGAATATGTACAGGTTATTCTGTGATTCTAATTGCGAATTGTGGCATACCGAAGTTAAGAAGTTGGGTTTGAACCTAATCAGTATGCCTTATACCGTAGGGGAAGAAGAGTTCTTTTACGATATGGGGGAAAATACCGATTTTGCCGCGTTTTTCAAAAGTATGCGGGAAGGCGCTGTGCCTAAGACGAGCGCGCTCAACGCCACTATTTATACCGAGTATTTTGAGCCTGTTTTGCAGGCGGGCGAGGATATATATTATATAACTTTTTCCCACGCAATGAGCAAGACTTTCGACGCCATGAATGCGGCTATTGCGGAATTGAAGTTAAAATATCCCGAGCGCGAAATCCGCACAATTGACACGAAGACCATTTCTCTCGGTAGCGGATTTATCACGTATTACGCCGCTTTAAAATACCGTGAAGGTGCGACTATGGACGAGTTGGATAAGTATATTAACGAACTTATCCCCCACACGGCAACCTATTTTGCGGTGGAAGATCTTACATACCTTTACAGAGGCGGAAGGGTTTCCGGCGTTTCTAAAGTGTTCGGCAATCTTTTAAGTATAAAGCCCGTGCTGTACTTCAACGACGAGGGCAAAATCATAAATATTGCCAAGGCTAAAGGCTTTAAAAAGGCGCTTTCCACTATGCTGAATTTCCTTAACGAAAAGGGGGAGGACGTTGAAAAGTATAAAGTTTTCGTTCTTCACGCCGACTGCCGAGAAGTAGCTGAGGGTTTTGTTGAGGATATAAAAGAGCTGTATCCCGAAGCGGACGTTGAAATTCAGCCTGTCGGTCCGGTAATTGGTTCGCATTGCGGACCCGGAACGGTGGGACTGATATTCCACTGTAAACAGAGATAAAACCTGATTGAAGGTTAAGTTTACGCCCCGAAAAAGTTCGGGGCGTTTTAATGTTTAAAATTATTTTCCAACGCGCCTATTCCCGATTGACATAACAAAAAATAATTGTATAATTAGATTGGTATGGAAAATATTATCTTAGATAATATTCCGACGGAATTAAACGCAACGGAAGAAAAAGTTAATAGTATAGATTACGAAAAGGTGCTTGATCTGGCGATGAAAGTAGGGATAGGACTGCTCTCCTCGGGCGGGTCTGTATCCCGTACGGAAACGGCGGTTGACAGAATATGCTCCGCCTACGGCGTAGAGGAAGTCAGCTGCGCCGCTTTCCCTTCTATGGTAATCGGAAGTATTAAGCTTAAAAACGGACACGAATACAGCCTTTTGAAGAGGGTGCAGTCAAGCTCTAACAACCTTGCTCTTTTAGAAAAGTACAACCAGCTTTCCCGCGATATCTGCAGGGAGAAATATCCCCCCGACGAAGCGCTTGAAAAAATTTCCGATTTGGCTAATTCCAAGACCCGCAACAAATGGATAACGATTGTCGGCGCGGGGTTAGTGGGCGGCTTCTACTCTATGTTTTTCGGCGGAAACCTTGCCGACGTTATTCCCGGCTTTATCGTCGCGTTTTTAATGGCGGGGTTCAACGAATTGCTTTCCACCCGTTCGCTTAATTCATACGCAACAATCTTCATAATGTCGCTGTTGGGCGGTTTGCTCAGCATTTCCATATGTAAACTGTTCGTATTGTGCGGTTTGCAATGTCACGGCTCTATGGTGATGATAGGCACGATAATGATATTGATACCGGGGCTGATGCTCACTAACGCCGTGCGTGATTTATTCACGGGCGATATAATGAGCGGTACTTTCCAGATAACGAACGCTCTGCTTTTAACCGCGGTCATTGCGGCGGGCTATGCCGTTGCAATGCTTGCGTTAAAGCCCATAACCGATTTTGTTCCGGCGCCCAATTACACGGACTGGCGGTACTACGTTTATATACTCGGTTCGGGTATTGCGGGTACGTTCGGTATAAGCGCGTTTTTCAATCTTAACTTCAAAAGAATTGGTTGGGCGCTTCTCGCCACCGTTCCTACGCTCGGCGTGTATATCCTGATGGAATACCTAATGCCAAACCAGACGTTCGTTGTGGTTTTGCTTACGGCGTTATTCGCGGCAATTCTTTCTGAAGTTCTCGCAAGAGTTATAAAAACTCCCGCAACCGTAATGATTATACCCGCAATCATAGCTCTCGTCCCCGGCGGCGCGCTGTACTATACGATGGAAGCGATAGTGCGCGGTAACGTCGCTACGGCAGGCGAAAAAGGATTGGCGTGCGTGCTTACGCTTCTCGGTTTAGCGGTCGGAATATGCGCTGGCGCTATATTGTTCCAGCTATTCAATCCGGTAAAATTCGTTCGGAACATAAAGAAAAAATTGAGCATAAAGAAAAAAATTAATAAGGATAATTAATATGGACCTTAAAAAACTTGCGGCAACTTTAATACCCGACGAGGATTTGTTGCCTTTGGAAGAATACGAAAAGCTTTACCCCGAAAGACAGCTTGAAAAGGGGGCGGAAGTAACCCGCCTTGCACCGTCGCCCACGGGCTTTATACATCTGGGCAATTTATACAGCGCGCTTGCCGACGAACGTATTGCGCACACTACGGGCGGTATTTTCTATCTCAGAATAGAAGACACCGACTTGAAGAGAAAGGTTGACGGCGCGGTTGAATCGGTCATCCGTTCGCTTAAATATTTCGGAGTGAACTTCGACGAGGGCGCGGAAATAAATTCGCCGCTCAATAAATACGGTCCTTACTATCAGCGCCAAAGGGCTTCGATTTACCGCGCGTATGCAAAGGATCTGATTGAACGCGGGCTTGCGTACCCGTGCTTTTGCACAGAGGACGAACTCAACGCCGTCCGCGCCGTGCAGACGGAAAACAAGCAGATAACGGGCTATTACGGCGAATACGCTAAGTGCCGCAATCTTTCCGAAGAGGAAATTTATTCCAATCTTGCAGCGGACAAGCCCTTTGTAATAAGGCTTAAGTCGCAGGGCAGTACAAGCAATAAGATAATTTTTAAGGACAGGATAAAGGGAGAAATTACCGTAACCGAAAACGATCAGGACGTGGTTATTCTGAAGTCGGACGGTATTCCCACTTACCACTTCGCCCACGCGATAGACGATCATTTTATGCACACAACTTTGGTTATAAGAGGCGAGGAGTGGCTTTCGAGTCTGCCCATTCATATAGAGCTTTTCTCGCTTTTGGGCTTTAAGCGTCCCGCTTACGGCCACACCTGTTCGCTTATGAAAATGGACGGCGAAAACAAGCGTAAGCTGTCAAAGCGCAAAGACCCCGAGCTTTCACTCGACTTCTACAGACAGGCGGGTTATTACCCCGTTGCGGTTGTCAAGTACCTGATGACCATCCTCAATTCAAACTTCGAGGAGTGGGAGAGAAAGAATCCCCAAGCCGACTACCGCGACTTTAAATTCTCGATAGAGAAAATGGGCAAGAGCGGAGCGCTTTTCGATATAGACAAACTCAACGACGTTTCAAAAGCCGAACTAGCAACGCTGACTGCGGAGCAGACATACGACTTTTTGAACGGCTGGGTGCAGGAGTTCGGCACCGACGCCGACAGGGCGCATTTTGCCGACAAACAGTATATAATATCAATACTCAATTTAATTTGCGGTATAGGCGGAAAGAAGCGCAGAAAGGATATCGTCCGCGCCGAAACGGGCGTAAGAATGATAGACTATTTCTTCGACGATACGTTCGCCCCCGACTATTGTTACCGCTTCGATAAAGATACGGTAAACGGCGTTTTGGAAAGCTTTATGAACGTTTACGACCCGTCGGACGATAATTCGGCTTGGTTTGCAAAGGTAAAACAGATTGCAGGCAAATTCGGCTTTGCCGCCGAAATGAGCGATTACAAAGCAAATCCCGGAAATTACAAGGGAAGCGTTGCGGACGTGGCGGAAATATTGCGTATAGCGGTATGCGGTATGCCCAATTCGCCCGATTTATGCACGGTAATGGGAATACTCGGCAAAGAGCGTTCTGTTGCAAGGCTTATTGCGGGTAAAAGATAATACCGTTTTTATACGGTTTGTGAAACGCGTGTGAACGTTGTTTAAATTCTTGTGAATTTAAAATATTACCAACCCGACCGCATTGACTTTTTTGCCGGTCGGGTGATAAAATTTTTATAGAATATATCGGCAGATATCAGTGAGGAATATAAGGTATGTTGGAACTTATAGACATTAAAAAGGACTACGCCGTTGCGGGTGAAGCGGTTCACGCGTTAAAGGGCGTTTCCGTCAAATTCAGGGACAGCGAGTTCGTCTCTATTTTAGGCGCTTCCGGATGCGGCAAGACCACGCTTTTGAATATTATCGGCGGTCTTGACCACTACACGTCGGGCGACTTGATAATCGAGGGCAGAAGCACCAAACAGTATAAAGACGGCGATTGGGATACGTATAGAAACCATTCGATAGGTTTTATATTCCAAAGCTATCATTTAATCCCTCACCAGACCATATTGCAGAACGTTGAGCTTGCGCTGATGATTTCCGGCGTTTCCAAAAAGGAAAGGCGCCAGCGCGCAATCGACGCGTTGGAAAAAGTAGGGTTAAAGGATAAAATACATAACCGCCCCAATCAGCTTTCGGGCGGTCAGGCGCAGCGTGTTGCAATTGCACGT
>CAYXXB010000046.1:0-10208 GCA_964468955.1 uncultured Clostridia bacterium
TGCTACCTCCAGAGCCACAATCTGGCGCTCTACCGATTGAGCTACGCCCGCCATATAAAGTGGTGCGCCCGGAGAGACTACTTCGCTGCGCTTCGTGCGTCGCCTACGGCGGCGGGCGAACTTGTTCTCGTCTCGTTGGCGCAATTTGGTGCGCCTGGAGAGACTCGAACCCCCGACACACGGCTTAGAAGGCCGTTGCTCTATCCTGCTGAGCTACGGGCGCGTAAGCAAAAAATTGTATACGCACAGCCTAAAAAGCGTTGGAGCGGGTGATGGGAATCGAACCCACACAACCAGCTTGGAAGGCTAGTGTTCTGCCATTGAACTACACCCGCATTGTTTGCAACTTATCCGCACAAGCGAGCTAGGGTACGCACAACTCAATGCTTAGAAATTATAGCAAATACATTTTTTTATGTCAACTCATTTTTGTAACTATTTTCCTCAATTTACACATAATTTTAAACGGTTTAAATTCCCGCAAGCTTAGCTTTGTTTTTCCGATTGGGCGCTTATATTAACTTTAAGGACATATGCGCAATATACTGTAAGTATGCAAACTTTGATATACGACCGCACGGCGGCAGTCTCTTACGCAAGAAAATGGGCTTTCAAGCGCAATCCCGCATTTTATGATTTTTCCAAGATAGGAGGCGACTGCACAAACTTTGCGTCGCAGTGTATTTACGCAGGGGCAAAAGTTATGAATTACACGCCCGTGTACGGCTGGTTTTACCGCTCGGCAAACGACAGAACGGCGAGTTGGACGGGAGTGGAATACCTGTATAATTTCCTTGTCGGCAACGAGGGCGCGGGTCCTATTGCGGAAGAGGTCGGGCTGGATAAATTGGAGGTGGGCGATATAGTTCAGCTGGGGACGGGTGCGGGGGATTTCTACCATTCGCCCGTTGTCGTCCGCATTACAAACGGCAGAATTTACGTTGCCGCGCACTCTTACGACGCGTACGATAAACCCCTCGATTCCTACAATTTCGGCACTGCCCGCGGTATACATATCATTGGAGTGAACAAGGAATAGGGCGGGTAAATGCGAAAAATTTGTGATATTTGTCCGTTTTGCGTTGCATATTATATTTCTATATGATATAATCCATACAAGCGCGGCGGCTTGTGCGGGGATTGGCGGACTATTGCAACCCCACAAAAATATAACCGTTTTCGCGAAAAAAGACAAGAGGAGATTATGGACGACCCATCTAAGCGACGAGAGATTTGCTTTTTGCGTCGCTTGAAAATTTCAAAGCTGCACGCAAGTTCCCTTAACGCGCACTTTGAAACGATTATCCCCCTCAAATTGTAAGGGCGTATTTTTTAACACACTTTACAATTAAGACGGAGGATATATGACACCAATTCAAGTAGCATTTTTAGTAATAATAATAGTATGTATTTTATTGTCGGGATACTTTTCGGCGACGGAAACCGCGTTTACGGCAATAAATAAGATAAGATTGAGGGCAAAGGCGGACGATGGCGACAAGGGTGCAAAGCGCGTTTTAAAGCTTGCCGACAACTACGACAGACTGTTGACGACTATACTTATAGGCAATAACGTCGTAAACATTCTCGCTTCATCGCTTTTTACTTTGCTTCTTATCGCATTGATACCCCACAACGAGGGGCTTGCGACCACGCTTTCAACCGTTATTTTAACCGTGGTTGTATTGATTTTCGGCGAAATTACGCCCAAAACGCTTGCAAAAGAATTCCCCGAAGGCTTTGCAAGGTTTTCCGCGCCTTTGATAAACGCATTCGCGTGGCTGCTTTTACCCTTTACTTTCCTTTTCGGTTTGTGGAAAAAGCTGCTTTTAAAGCTCTTCAAGCACAAGGAAGATAACGCGATAACCGACGACGAACTCAAAATTATGGTTGAGGAAGCGGAGCAGGAAGGCGGAATAAACGCGCAGGAAAGCGACCTTATAAGAAGCGCTATCGAGTTCAACGACTTGGAAGCAAAGGACATATTAGTTCCCCGCGTAGACGTTATTGCGATAGATTCCAAAACATCTCTTGCGGAAGTCGATAAGATATTTATGGACACGCGCTATTCGCGTTTGCCCGTATACGAAGGTTCGATAGACAATATCGTCGGCATACTGCACGAAAAGGACTTTATCAAGCAGAGGGGGGAACACGGCTTTTCGCTTCTCAAAGCTTCCAAACCCGTAGCGTTCGTAGTTGCGACAACCAAAATAAGCGCTGTTTTGAAGCTTATGCAAAAGGATAAAACGCATATGGCTGTCGTTTCGGGCGAGTTCGGCGATACCCTCGGCATAATCACGATGGAAGATATCCTCGAGGAGCTTGTCGGCGAAATTTGGGACGAGCATGACGACGTGCTTTCGGACATAACCGAAGTGAGCGAGAAGGTGTTCAAGGTTCTCGGTAGTACGTCTGTAAACGATTTGTGCGATTACTTTGATTTGGACGGAATAGATACGGAAAGTTCTACCGTCGGCGGCTGGGTAATAGATATGCTCGGCAAAGTGCCTACAAAAGGCGACGAGCTGACGTATGAAAACCTGCAGATAGTTATAACCAAGGCTGAAGCAAGGCGAATAGAAGAGCTTAAGTTAACCGTTCTTGCCGAAGAGGAAGAAGAAAAACCCAACCGTTTGCTTAACCTGCTTAGCGGTGAAACTACGGAATAATTTGTCTTGTTTTTACGCAAAATCAGTAATATAAAATTAAAATATAACGGAGAAAAAATTTATGGCTAAGATAACCAAGGATACGTTGATTGCGGACTGCCTTAAAATTAACCCCAACAGCGGTGAAATTTTGCAGGCTGTAGGTATGCACTGCATAGGTTGCGCTATGGCTCACGGCGAAACGATTGAGGAAGCTGTTTTCGTTCACGGTAACGATTTGGACAAGCTTCTTGCAAAGCTCAACGAAGGCGTAGAGTAATTCTATAATTTAATTAAACAGCTCTGAGAAGCCGACGGCAAAATTGCCGTCGGCTTCGTTTTGTTCATGCTCATACCAGCGTTTGGAAGGGGTGGAAAAATCTTTGCATTGCGCTGAAATGCTCCTTATTGTATAATTAAATACGGATAAGGAGAGATATTAAGGTGAAAAAAAAGAATAAAATACTTTATGTTTCGGCGGTGATTGCGGCGATAAGTATGTCGTTTGCTCTGCCTGCCTGCGCGCGTGCGAATAATAATGAAAACGGCAAGTATGGAGGAGACGCGCAAGAGATATTCATGGAAGAAGGTGCGAACGGGAAAGAGCAGACCGCATCGGAAGGGAACGAAGAAACACCCGTTATAGCAGTTCCGCCTCAGCCGAAAGTGGAACGGGTGAAGTACATAATGCCCACTTCGGTCGGAGTTAATCTGCGCGCGGGCGCGGGTGCGGGCTATAAATCGCTCGGGACTGCGGAAAAGAATACGCTGTATGCACTGACGGGCGAAGTCAACGGCTGGTTTAAAACGGCGTACAAGGGCGGCGAAGCGTACATAAGCTCTAAATACTGCTCTGTTGTTCAGATGGATAAAAGCAAAGACGAAGCGGTTGAACGGGTAATCGAAGAAGGTTACAAATATCTCGGGGTTACTTACGTTTACGGCGCAACCCGCTATCACGACGGTTCGGGTAAAAAGCTGAGCGGTTTTTCAACTTCGGCGTTCGACTGTTCCTCGCTTATGCAGTACATATTCAAGATAGGGGCGGGCGTGAATTTGCAGTTGACTACGCGCACTCAGATTTACCAGGGTACGACGGTTAAAAAGAGCGAAATAAAGCGCGGAGATTTGTTGTTCTTTACAAACTCTTCGCGCAAGAACAACACCGGTATTGAGCGGGTGGGACACGTTGCGCTGTATCTCGGCGATAACTATATTCTGCATACCGCTTCCGATTATGCCAAAATAGAACAGATTTCAACTACGCGTTGGAGTTACTATATACAGGCTCAAAGGATAATATAAAAAACAACCCGCCGCACGGCTTTAAAAGCCGTGCGGCGTATTTTATTTACATGTCATAATACAATTATTAGTACTTTTCACTTCTTATCGCTTTTTCTACGAGGGTAACAAACTCGGTTTTGTAGGGGTCGGAGCTTATATATTCGGATAGATTTTCAAGTCTTTCGGAAACCGCGCTCAGCGAAGCCTGCGCTTTGTATTCCGACTTTCTTAAAACAAGTCCGAACTCCGCAACGCACGCCGCAAAATCCGCGTCCTGACTTCCTTCTGTGTCGGTTGAAATAACCGCGCTCACGCTCGCGTCCTTCTGAGTTTCGCGCACGTCCTTGTATTTGACTTCCGCGGTTGCGATAGCGCCCGAAGCGCCTTCTTTTAAAGTTATTTCGTAAACGGCGGTGGAGCATAGTCCGCTTCCGAGTTCGCCCGCATCCGTTGTGCTGTCGTTGAATTCGTCCTCGGTAAGATGCTTTGTATCGTATCCCACAAGCCTGTATTTAACCACGCTGTCGGAAAACATTACGCCCGCTTTCGCGTCTTTCGCAACCGTTTTCAAATTGCCGTTTAAATCGTGCAAGAATACTTTTTCGGCTTCCGTTTTGTTATCAAGATAGGCGTAGTTGCCGTTGCCGCAGGTTGCAAGCGTTTCAAGCATATCGTCGCGGGTGTTGCCCATACCCACGCCTATAACCGAAAGGTACGTGCCGCCTTCCGCTTTTTCCCGAATGAATTCTTTCATTTGCTCGGTGCTGCTTTTGCCTACGTTGAAGTCGCCGTCGGATATGATTATGACTCGGTTGTTGCCGCCCGTGATAAAGTGCTTCTGCGCCGTTGCGTATGCGAGTTCCAAACCGCCCGCGCCGTTGGTAGAGCCGTTGGCTTTAAGTGAATTTATCGCATTTTTAAGCTCGTTCTTTCCGTCCTCGGTACATTCTTTTCCGTCCGCAACCACTGACATACCGCTCGCGTATTTTACGATGGAAACGACGTCATTCTCTCCGAGACTGCCTAAAAGCTTGTTGAAGCCGTACTGTGCAAGCCCGAGCCTGTCGTCGCCCGACATCGAACCCGAAACGTCTATTAAGAACACGTAGTTGCCGTTGACGTCGCCGAGGTCGTATTCCTGCGTTTTAACGCCCAAAGTGAGCAGTTTGTTCTGCTCGTTCCACGGGCAGGGGGAGAGGTATGCCGAAAGCGACACCGCCTCGTCCGTCGGTGCGGGGTAGGAGTAGTCGAAGTAGTTTATAAGCTCTTCTACTCGCACGGAGTCGGGACGTATAGTCATATTGTAATTTATCTGGTTTCTTACGTACGAATATCCCGCCGTGTTTCTGTCGAGAGAGAAGTAGGATGCGGAAGAGTCCGAAACGTCGGTAAAGGGAGATTCGGTAATGGAATCGTACTGGTAGTTTCCGCCCTCGCCCGCGGCGTTATCGAATATCATACCGTTGTTGCCCGTATAGTATCCGTCGCCCTTTGCGCTGCAGGCGGTAAATGTTAAGCACGTAACAGAAACGCACGCCGCCGCTATCATCATAATTTTCTTTTTCATAACAATTTTTCCCTCCTTTGGGTTTTTACACCTATATAACGACGGCAAAAGTGTGTTTGTCCCGCAACAATTAAAAAAAATTTTAATTTAATATCAGATCGAGCCACGTGCGGTATGCGTATGCGTCGGAGCTGGTAACCGCAACGTAGTATTTAATTCCCCCGTGCTGCAGCGTAAGCTTTCTTACGGGTTCGCCGTTTTCTTCGGTGTCGAAGTAGAGGTAGCTGTATCCTTGATAGTAATCCTTTGCCCCGCCGTAGTATTCTTCGAACAGCTCGCACACGGAATTCTTTTGCGTGTATTCGGTATAGACGACCGTGTCGTGACGGCTGCCGTTTACTACTGCGGTAAACTGCGATTTGACGTAGGCGAGATTGCCTTCCGAAGAATATCCGTCCACTGAATTTACAGAATAGTTTTTTGCACGGTCAAGCTTTTTAACGAAATTAAGCCCCGAGGGAGCGTCGTCGGCGTAAAAGTCAATCTGCATTTCGTCAAGCCCTTCCGCACCGTAATAATTGATTTGCGTGCCTGCTTGATTGCCGTTGCCGCCTAATCCCGCGATTACGTTGTTTACCGTAGAGGGAAAGCAGTACAATCCGACAACCGAAGCCAACGCCAAAGCGGCGCACGCTGCCGTAACGAGTATGCGCTTCAGAACGCGGTGTTGCGTTCGGGGTTTTTTCATTGAGTTTTTAGCGGCTGTTAAAACGCTTTCGTCGGGGGCTTTACTGCTCTCGAAGTATTCGTCAAACACGCTCTCTAAATGATTGTCTTTCTTCATTTCTTCACTTATATAACGACGCTCAACCGTCGTTTTTATCGCTTTTTAAAAAAGTTTTTAAATTTGTTTCCGCACGCTGTAACAACCTTTCGGCGGAAGAACGGGTAAGATTGACTGCTTCTGCAATCTCTCTTACCGTCATATCGAGGTAATAGCGCATATAAATTGCCCTGCGCTCTTCGGAGGCGAGCTTTGCCATAGCCTGTTCAAGCGCAACTGAGGCGACGATTTTTTCTGGCGAGGAGTCCGGGTCGCATAAATCGAACAGACACTCACAGCTTACTTCGGCCCGCCGTCTGCGTTTTCTGAGATAGTCGAGCGCGGTGTTTCGCACTATGCGCAGTATCCACGCCATAGGCTCGTCCTGCCGTCGGTAGCGCTTTGCAAAGCGGGCAATCTTTATAAAACTTTCCGAAACGACGTCTTCCGCCGCGGCTCTATCGCCGACGACGGCGAGAGCGGCTGTGTTCATTCTCTTTGCGGCAATAATAAAGATGCCGTCGAGACATTGCGAATAGCCGTTCGCAACGGCAAGAATTAAGTTATTAAGTTGTTCCCTGCCGTTTTCAGTCATAATCAATGTGCCTCTGTGTTTTTTTATTGTGTAACAGTTTTGCGCATTTGTCAACGATTTTTTTTTTAAATGTTAAAGTAGAGAAAGCGCCAAGCGGTTTGCAAACCGCTTGGCGCATATTTTCAAATTATGGGTGCGTGTACGTATTTTTGAATTGTTTCGAGTTCGTACGGCGGGATTATTATTTCGTATTCCTCGCCCGAGCTTGTAAACCGCAGGGAGTAGTAGGGTTTGACAAAATAGAACATATTGTTTTGTCTTATCTTGTAAGGCTTATATTTGCGCGAGTTGAATTTTTCGGGTTTAGTCCAGTTGGCAAACGCAGCGCGTTTGTTCACTCCGAATATGCCAGTAATCTGCGAAAGCGGTATTGCCGTTACTGTTGTTAAATCGGCAATGCACAGGCAGTCGTTTTCAACGAAAACTTTTAAATCGTATGCAACGAAAGTTGCGAAAGAGGCGTTTTTTTGCTTGCCCGATCTGGTTATCTTGTATATGGTTGAAAAAACGTTTATTTCGTCTGCGGTTTGTGGAACCTGCAGTTCTTCGTAGCATTGTCCGTAAGTCTTTTCCGTTTTTTCGGTAAGTTCGAGATAGGAGGGGCTTGAAACCGTTTTATTAAAACGGATTTTCTTGAATATGAATATCACTACCGCAACAACGAGGCATACTCCCGCAATCGGTAAAAGTATACGTGAATTGTGAAGCGCCGTTTCCGCGCCTACTTCAAGCAATGCGTTAAAGAACGCGCCCGCAACTATAATGGCGAAAGCAAGCGTTAAATACATTACAATCGAAAGCCAAACAGGGGCTTGAGCGTATTTCTGCGCCTGAAAAAGCTTGTCGGCATGCTCTTCCTGTTTTGCCGCCGTTTCGGTTGAAAGTCTGCGTATAATAAACTTTTCCGTGTCTAATTTTGCCGCAGTAACGTTGTAAGTGAATAAGTTTTTCATGGATTATCCTTGCCGTCTTCGTCCGCGGGGACTTTGCCAGTGATAAAATCGCCTTTGGGCGCGGGCGGGTTTTGCTTGCGCTCCTCAGCTTCCTGCTTGCCTTTGAAGTACATCATAAGGGCGAAGAAGCCTGCGGCAAATAGGAGGCTGACAAAGCCCCAAATCATACCTGCGTAAACGAATATGAACACTGCCGCGGCAATTATAAGCGCCGCAATTATACAGCAAATTATCCTTAAAGTCTTAAACATAGCTAAATTATATCACGCTTTAAAAGAAGTTACAAGCGTTTTAATATTAATAGCGGCGGGCGCAAATTGCGCCCGCCGATTTGCTTAGTCGTTATTCTGTGAGAGATACTCCAAATAAATACTCAATGGGACTTTGGGGTAATCCGTTTTTGGATATTTCAAAATGTAAATGGTCGCCAAATTTCATTTCACCACCGCAAGCGGCGGAAATTGTGCCAATTACTTCGCCTTGTTTTATTCTATCGCCTATTTTTAATTCGGGATTTACGTCTATAAATTTGTACTTTACTTTTAGTCCGTTGAAGTGCGCTATCGTTATGTTTGTACCGTCCAGTTGGTCATTGTATATTATACTTTCTACCGTTCCGCCCATAGCAGCAACTACTTCCGCACCTTCATCCGCTGATATATCCATACCTGTGTGAAAACGATAAGCACCTGAATTTGGATCAAATATAAAGTCGTAATTAGTTATAATCTCGCCTTCTATCGGAAGAACGAGATTATATTTTCCGCAATCGGGACAATATCCGTCCTCATCGAATTCGTGCGTCGCACTTTCGTGTTTTTGGCATATGCCGCAATGGCGTAAATGTTCGTCGTCCGTATAGGAATACCAACTGCTCCAATCGTGTTCGGTTTTTTCAGTGAACTTTGCTTCGGTATTTCCGCAAGCTTCGCAAACTCGCATTTGTAACCCGACTTGAATGCAACTTGCTTCGAGGACGGTTAGCCATTCGCCGTAGTCGTGCGTGTGGACGTCAAGCACTTCGCCGCAATCTAATTCTTCGTCGTTCGTAAGTACGACAATCAAGTGTCCGTCGTGGTCTATAAATGCGTCTTTAACGCTGTCGCCATCTTTACCGTCAATTCCGATTGCTTTAACACCTGTATTTGTATCGCCTATCCACCAATATCCGTCTATTCTGATATGAGGAGTTAAGCCGTCTGTGCCGTTTGTTCCGTCCTTGCCGTCTTTACCTGAAATCATAGCGATAAATTCTTCGAGTGTGCCTGCATAACCGAGTTCCTGCGCTTGGGCGTAAGCAGCCGTAAATGAATATTCGCTTCCCCATTTATTGCTATCGCTGTTGTTATTGTTGCAAGCAGTAAGTCCGACAGTTCCGCAAATAGCCGTAGTAATTGCAATAAACATTGCTAATATTTTTTTTCTCATAGGTATGTTCCTCCGTTGCATTGATTATAATTCTTACAATAGTAAGAAGTCAAGAATATTTTCTTACAATAGTGAGAAAATTATTATACTATGAATAAAGTATTTTGCGAACGGATAAAGGAGCTTAGGCAGGATAAAAAAGTCGGGCAGGTGGAACTTGCCAAAAGTATAGGCGTTAGCAAGGGGGTTATCAGTCTTTGGGAAAACGGCTTGAGAGAGCCGACAATGAGCAGTCTGATTGCGCTTGCCGAATTTTTTGAAGTTTCAATAGATTATTTAGTTGGAATGAAGGACTATTAAACTTTTTTCATTAAATAATACGCGCGTGCGCGCACGCGTAGGGAACTTTGCTTATAAGCCTCACAATACTGCGTTGGGCTTGCGTTTGCCCTTGGTCATTTATGCTTTAGTAAACTCCCTATGGGCAAGCCACACGCGTCTTGTCTTGCTCGCTTCTAAGCAAAGTTGATATATGGAGTATAAGTTGCGCATATGCAGATATGACGAAATATTGTGAAAAAATCACAAAATTTTGCAAAATTTTTCGTTTGAGGGATTATTTTACAAAATAATTAAATAATATTGACTTTAACAATGATACTTGCTATTATAACGGAGCTGTCGCAAAAGACGGCACGGAGTTGCTCAAATCCTTAAAAAGAGAGTATAAAAGTCAAGAAAAATTGCAATAAATAATTTGTGAAAATCGCTTGACAAAATAAATTGTCGTGTGATATCCTAATAAAGCTGTTGCAAAAGAGCTTGTCCCTTAAACGGGGTAGGCAAAAGCAAGACTATAAAATAAAGAAAAAATTCTTTAAAAAAGTTTTGCATTTTGCTTGACATTATTTATTCTGCTGTGTTAGAATAGAAAAGCTCTCGCAAATGAGCGCCGAACCGAAGTTTGGTAACGTAGTTTAAAAATTGAATAGAAGGAAACGATTTTTATTATCGAATTGATAAG
>CAYXXB010000047.1:0-9878 GCA_964468955.1 uncultured Clostridia bacterium
AATCGGTTATGAGCCGACCGCTCTAACCAACTGAGCTAAAGGCCCGAAAACTTTGCACGCACCGCTTAATCACAATGCTTGTATATAATAATATACCGCACATTGTTTGTCAAGTGATTTTTCCGCGTTTTAACTAATTTTTTTAAATAAAAAAGATAATTTTTAAATTGAGATAAATTGCGGATAACGCAGACAAAACCGCAAACTCAATTAAAATCTTTTCGCCCAATCGTCACAAAAAAAGACAATAAAATACAAATTTTGCGTATGCAACCGTGATAATATTTACTAAAAACCAAGGAGGGACGGCATACGAAATGAAAATAAAAGAAAGCGTAGCACACGGCGCGCTTTATATCAAGTTGATTGGCGAAATGGACGAATACTCCGCCCAGTCGGCAAGAAATAAATGCGACGAAATAATAGAAAACAATCCGTCTGTAAACCGCATAATAATAAACCTTGCGGAAGTAGCGTTTATGGACTCGACGGGAATAGGCTTTTTAATCGGCAGGTACAAAAAGGCGGCGAGAATGGGTATAGCGATGTCAGTGGAAGCTCCCAACCTTGCGGCGGATAAGATACTTAATTTAAGCGGCATATACACACTCATACCCAAGGCGGAATAGAAATGACAAAAAATTATCTCAAATTACAATTTTACTCACTGCCCCGCAATCAGGGGTTTGCCCGTGACGCGGTAGCGGCGTTCTGCCTTGAACTCAATCCCACGCTTTCAGACCTTTCCGACGTAAAAACCGCCGTGTCCGAAGCGGTAACCAATTGTACCGTACACGCATACAAAGGCAATCTCGGAATAATCACAATCGAGTGCGAAATCGAGGACAGAAGCTTACATATAAAGGTCAGCGATACGGGTAAGGGAATACCCGACGTGGAGAGGGCTATTCAGCCGTTTTACACAACGCTGCCGGACGACGAGCGCTCGGGAATGGGATTTACAATAATGCAAACGTTTATGGATGAATTCCGCGTAAATTCGGTTCAGGGCGAGGGCACCGTAGTCTATATGGTAAAATGCTTGAAACCGGAAGTGGAGAATGCTTGATGTCGAACAAACCAATCAACTCATACGACAGGCCAAAGACGGCGACGCAAAGGCAAAGGAAACGCTGCTGTCAGAAAACTCCAACCTTATAAAATCAATCGTAAAACGCTACCTCAATAAAGGGGTGGAATACGACGATTTGTTTCAGCTCGCGGGGATGGGATTGTTAAAAGCCATTAACGGCTTCGACGAAAGCTTCGGCGTGCGCTTTTCAACGTATGCCGTTCCTATGATTTCGGGCGAGATTAAGCGATTTATGCGCGACGACGGAAGCATAAAGGTTTCGCGTGCAATCAAAGCGGCGGCAAAGGAAATTAACGCGTTTGTCGAGCAATATTCCGCAACAAACGGCGAACAACCTACGGTAAAAATGATTGCCGAACACTTCGATATGCCTCAAAGCGAGGTTGTGTTTACAATGGGGTCTTCGCATATGCCCGTGTCAATTTACGCGCAGAGCGACTACAAGGACGAAAAGTCGCAATTCCTTTTGGACAGACTGCCCGTGGACGACAAGCAGGAAGATATGATAGACGTAATGGAACTGCGTTCCGCTATTTCGACCTTGCCCGATCGCGACAGAAAGGTTATTATGCTTCGTTATTTCCGCGATATGACGCAGGCGGAAGTCGCCAATATGATGGGCGTTTCGCAAGTGCAGGTATCCCGTATAGAAAACCGAATAATGGAAACTTTCCGCAAAAAACTGACGGGCTAAAAAACTTCGCATTGATAAAATATTCAAACAATTTGTATATATTCATTTTTAAAAGAGAACGGCTTCGGGCTGTTCTTTTTTGCGTTTTTATACATTTTGTATGAATATATTCATTTTATTGGGTGAATATAAGTAAAAATTATGTAACGTATAAGTTGTTGTTGTATAAATATTGTCATTTAAGTGAAAATAATATTGACATTTTTTACCAATTAATTTATTATAATTATAAACTAAAATTTTATATACTATAAAATTATTCAAAAGGCGAGGATTGAAAAAATGAAAAGCAAAAAAAGAATAGTAACGGCGGTAATAACTGGAATAGCGGCGGTGGCGGCGTTTGCGTGCGGAATAGTGCTTTCGGCGTGTAACAGCGGCGAAAGCAATGGGCAGACAAAAATACTTGAAGTGCCTGAAAATCTGCAAATTGCTGACGAATACCTGACTTGGGACGAAGTGGCGGAAGCGGTAAGCTACGTTGTGGAAGTCAACGGCGAGGAGTACACAACAACCACCAACAGCCTTGATATTATGGAAATAACCAACGAACCCGCAAGCTATACTTTTGCGGTGTCCGCCGTAGGCGACCACGAAAAAACTTACGATTCGGATTGGTCTTTAAAGCTAAGATATAACGTGTATATGCCCGAAAACCTTGTATATAAGCAGTTAGCTGACGGCAATTACGAAGTGTCTGCGGCAACTGCGGCGTCACAGCGTGATAAAATGACTGGCAAATTGATTATACCTTACGAATACAAAGGTATTCGCGTAACATCGATAGCGACCAGCGGTTTTAGACAGTGCGAGAATATAACAAGCGTTTACATACCCGACAGTGTGGAAATGATAGATGAGGGTGTGTTTATGTCTTGTACTTCTATGACGAGAATAAGAATGCCGAAGAATTTGAATAGTATCCCTATGTATACTTTTAAAGATTGTTCTGCTTTAAAAGAAGTTAAATGTCCGGACAAATTAACTTACATCGATTTTGCTGCGTTTGAAGGATGTAGCGCTCTTGAAAAGGCGGAATTAAACGAAGGGCTTACCTCAATCAAAAGCAAGGCTTTCGCGGGCTGTACGTCACTTAAAGCTTTAACGTTACCACAATCGCTTGAAAGTCTGGGTTATCAGGATATGATAGACGAATGTGACAGTTTAAAAACTTTGGAAGTAGCGAACGGCGAAAACAATATTTTCAAAAGCGAAAATAACTGTATAATCAGGAAATCGAATAACGCTTTGGTATTGGGATGTAACGGAAGCGTTATACCCGACTATGTAACCGAGATAGGGTTTCAGGCGTTCTCATATTGCAGAACTATAAGCGAAATAGTTATACCGAACAGCGTAAAAAAAATTGGCGTCGCCGCTTTTGAAGGCTGTAATAATATAACAAGTATAACTCTTCCGGAAGGCTTGGAAGAAGTTACAACGGCGTTTACGGGTTGTGAAAAATTAGAAAGCGTGTATATATCTTCAACGGTAGCAGATTTAGGACCGGGAAACATATTTAGGAAATGTCCGAATTTAAAAAGTATAGAGGTTGCGGAAAACAACCCCGTTTATAAGAGCGAAAATAACTGTGTAATCAGAAAGTCGGATAACGTACTTGTTATAGGCTGTGCGGGAAGTGTCATACCCGATTATATTAAGGTAATCGGCACCTCCGCGTTTAAGGCAAGTTTGGGTTTAGAAAAGATAGTTATCCCAAACGGCGTAACCGAAATACAGGCAAATGCTTTTGCTGAATGTCATGACGCAAGGGAAATTTATATACCTAAAAGTATAAAAATTATCGGAGAAAAAGCGTTTGCGTACTGTTGCTATGCCTCTGTAGTTATTCCCGACAGCGTACAAACTATTGGTAATAATGCGTTTGAAGGACATTGTAAGGCATATTCTATCTATGACAATAAACTTGACTTAAACAGTCCTTTGAAAGATAAAGGGATGTACAGAGAAAGTGTTTTGGCATACGATGAGGACGGTATATATCCGTACGTTTATTCTACCATATTAAGAAATCCTACTTTTAATAGCGGAGTTATTGGAAATGATTATGATGCTGTGATGATTGCTCCTTGCCGTCAAGGTTATACCTTCCTCGGTTGGGCATTGGAAGAAGGCAGTAACCAAGTCGTTTATAAACCTGAAATAGTTTCAGTTGACCACAAGGACTATGATGACCACGATAAAATAATAATTGTATCTTCGGAAAACGTTCTTGTTACTTATTTTAAAGATTACAACAGGAATTTAAACGGCACTGTTTTATATGCAGTATGGGAAAAGAACAATTAAAATAAAAAAACTTTATTAAAGGAGATATAACTTATGACAAAACTAAAGACTTATGTAACAGCCATATTTATGGCAATCGTGCTTGCAATTATGTGTATAATACCTGCAGTGCCTGTATTTGCGAGCAATGGCGACGACTCCGCTCCAACTCCGCAATTTGAAGCTTACGATAAATTGTATTATTTCAGCGACAGCAATAATGCTCAACAAAGATTGGAAGATTATATTCAAAACTATCTTTACGAATACGACTCAATGTTTATGTATCATCACACGGAAACGGAGTTTATAGATTTATCGCCTTACAACCAAGAATCGTTGCTTAATTATTTTTATTCCGATTTCGTGAGAGATTATTACGATATAGAAAACTCTTTTATAATTTTCGAGCTTTCGAAAATTGGCGTAAACGACGCAATAGCATCGTATTTGGATTACTTATTTTATGATTATAAGTATAATAATAACTGTAAAATTATGTTTATAAGCGGTACGGACGAACAATGGTATTCCGAAAGGAGATTCCTTGAATGGGTAGATATCCACTTCGATACGGATTTGTTTTACGATTTTATGACAAATATAATGCACCGTGCAGGCAAGTCGCAAGGCAAAGATTTTGACGAATTGACGTTTATTTTCGATAAATCTCTTAATTACGGAATTATGGAATATAATAATCCGAAAAGCCATACTATACTTAACACTTTTATAATAAAGGCGTTGTTAAGTTTAAACCATGAAGATATAAATAATAATAATCCGCCTTATCTCTTAAGAGATGTATTTACAAATTATAACGTTAATCTTCTTTTTTATATCGAAGAAGGAAAATATTACGACGCCATTAAAGACGTGGTGTACGACATGGATTATTATGAGGATAATGATGAATTGAATTATATGCTTAACAGTACTCACGTTATCGCCATAGGTACTTCTTGGTTAGGGTATGACGAAGTGCAAAGCTTTATCGACAATACGCAAGAGTTATTTAATATCTATGGGTTATCGAATGTAGAATTTTATATTTATAACCCCGATAATTATCCTGTTTATAGTATAAGTGAATACCATGAATATCACACAAGGGCTTTGGGGTTAGAAGAGCAGCTATCTAATGTAATTTACGATTTTATAATGGGTAACGACTTGACTGTTTATAATAACTGGACTGGGCGGTGTGATGTGACTTATAAACTTATAACATTCGGTCCCGATGGTTGGATGATTGACTATTGTGACTGGTGGGAAGGACTCGACGATATTGAATTGAATTGGGAGACTTCATATCCATACAATAAAGATGAGGAGAAATTAAAAGATTTTATAGATAGAATACTTTGGTAACTTTAAAATTTTAAAAGGCGCAAGCGCAAAGTACGTACTTGCGCTTTTTTAGCGGCGGTGGTATAATGAAATTATGATAAACGAAAAAAACGAACAGTTGGGCAAGGTGCGCTCGGCAATAAGGGAGCTTTTCGAATACGGCAAAAAGCGCAAAGCGGAAATAGGGGAGGAAAACGTTTACGATTTCTCTCTCGGCAATCCGTCCGTACCCGCGCCCGAAAAGGTAAAAAAGGAACTTATCAATTTAATAGAAAATACCGAACCCGCAACACTTCACGGATACACTTCGGCGCAGGGCGATTATTCCGTGCGCAAGGCGATAGCGGATGGGCTGAACGCCAAACACTCCACAAATTTAAACGCGGACTGTCTGTATATGACCTGCGGTGCGGCGGCTTCTCTTTGCATAACGTTAAACGCGCTTTTAAACGAGGGGGACGAGGTGATAACTTTCGCTCCGTTCTTCCCCGAATATTCGGTATTTGTTAATCACGCGGGCGGAAAGCTTATCGCGCTTCCCTGCGATAAAAACACCTTTCAACCCGATATATGCGCGCTTCAATCGGCTTTAACGCCCAAAACCAAGGCGGTTTTAATCAATTCCCCCAATAACCCGAGCGGAGTTGTGTACGGGGAGGAAACGATTAAAAAACTCACTGCCCAGCTTTCCGCTTACTCAAGCAAAACGGGCAATGCAATTTATCTTATTTCGGACGAGCCTTACCGCGAACTTGTGTTCGATAAAAGCGTTTTCGTGCCGTTCGTTATGAACTATTATGCGGACAGTATAGTGTGCTATTCCTATTCCAAAAGCTTGTCGCTTGCGGGCGAAAGAATAGGGTATATCGCGGTCAATAATCGCATGCGCAATTTTGCCGACGTGTACGCCGCGGTGTGCGGTGCGGGCAGGGCGCTCGGCTACGTTTGCGCACCCGCGCTCTTCCAACGTCTGATTGGAAAAGTAGGGGATATTACCGCGGATATATCAATTTACAAACGCAACCGCGATATGCTTTATGCCGCGTTGACGGAATACGGCTTTAAGGTGATTAAGCCCGACGGCGCGTTTTATCTGTTCGTTAAATCGCCCGAAAAGTTAGCAACCGCATTTGCGGAAAAAGCGAAAAAACACGAACTGCTTATCGTGCCTTCCGATTCGTTCGGGGTGGAAGGGTATGCGCGTATTTCCTACTGCGTTTCAACGGATATGATAGAGCGCAGTTTGCCCGCCTTTAAAGCGCTGGCAAAAGAATATAAACTCATTTAAAAATTAGTATGATCTCCTGAAAATAAAAGAGCCGCCGACGGTCAATCCCGTCGGCGGCTTTCTCTTTATTTAATTAATATTTTTTCAAACGCGATTTTATGGATTTTATATTTTCCTTAACGGAAGAAGCGGAAGCTCCGCCATAGCTCGTCCTCGCGTCGGCGCAAGCCTTGCCCTTGACGACTTTTACTATATCTTCGCCGAATTCGGGCGCAAACTGCGAATAGTCGGCAAAGCTCATTTTCTGTAAGTTTGTTTTATTCTCTATGCACCAACGCACGATTTTTCCCGTAACGGCGTGTGCGGTGCGGAAGGGTACGCCCTTTTTCGCAAGGTAGTCCGCAACGTCGGTTGCACAGCAGAATTCGCTTTCCGCAGCCTTAGCCATTCTCTTTGCGTTCAGCGTGATAGCGCCAAGCATTTCCGCCATAATATCAAGGCAGTTTACAACCTGTTTTTCCGCGTCGAAGAAGCCTTCTTTATCTTCTTGCAAGTCTTTGTTATACGCAAGCGGAATAGCCTTGATTGTGGTCAGCAGTGCGAATAAATGTCCGTAAACCCTGCCCGTTTTTCCGCGCATAAGCTCGGGGATATCGGGGTTTTTCTTCTGAGGCATAATGGATGAACCCGTAGAGTATTCGTCCGAAATTTCAAAGTAGCCGAACTCTTCCGTAGTGTATAAAATTATGTCTTCGCAAAGGCGGGAAAGGTGCGCCATAATAAGAGACGCGTCAAACAGATATTCCGCCACGAAATCCCTGTCGGAAACGCCGTCCAAGGAGTTCGCGCAAGGTGCGTCAAAGCCCAATAGTTCGCACGTTATATTTCTGTCGATGGGGTAGGAAGTACCCGCAAGCGCACCGCTTCCGAGGGGCATAACGTTGGCTCTTTCACGGCTTGCCGCAACCCTGTCCAAATCGCGCAGGAACATTTCCGAATATGCGTTGAAGAAATGACCCGCGCACATGGGTTGTGCTTTGCGCAAATGGGTGTAACCGGGCATAATCAGCTTTAAACCTTCTTTTGCCTTTTCCAAAAGCGCTTCGATAACGTTTTTCAGACTTTCCTGAAGATTATCGAACGAACCGCGTACGTACAGCCTGAAATCGGTTGCAACCTGATCGTTTCTGCTGCGGGCGGTATGCAGTTTTTTACCCGTATCGCCGATGCGGGAAACAAGCTCGTTTTCGACGAACGAATGAATATCTTCCGCACCCGCAATTTCAAGCTTGCCGTTTTGAATATCGTCGGCGATAGTCTGCAGTCCGTCGCATATGGTTTTGGCTTCTTCCGCGGTGATAATTCCGCAGCAGCCTAACATTGCCGCGTGGGCGAGCGAAGCGGTTATATCCACAGCCCAAAGCTGTTTATCGAACGGAAGCGAGTCGTTAAAAAGGTCGGCGTTTTTAGCCGTGGGCGCGTCGAAACGCCCTTCCCATAATTTCATAATTATTTTCCTTTTGCGTTTAATTGATTGAATTATATAATAATTTTCGTGCGTTTGCAACTGTTTAAACCGTATCTTGAAATTTGCCCAGATAAATTTGTCCGCTTGCGGAATAATCGTTTGTTTTTAAATTGACTTATTCGGTGATTTGTTTTACAATATATAGTATGATTATACTAGGGATAGACCCGGGTTTCGGCACAATGGGGTACGGCGTTATAGATAAAAAGCCAAACGGCGATACCGTAGCCGTTGACTACGGAGTTGTAACCACGCCAAAGGACGAAACGTTCCCCGTTCGTCTTGCAATGCTGGAAGAGGGGCTGAACAGAATATACGCAAAGTACAAGCCCGAAGAAATTTCGGTTGAAGAGTTGTTCTTTTCAAAGAACGTAACCACGGGCATACAGGTAGCCCACGCGAGGGGAGTTATTCTTTTGTCCGCTATAAAGTACTGCGGAAGATTGTTCGAATACACCCCCAACGAAATCAAACAGGCGCTTACGGGTTACGGCAGGGCGGATAAGGTGCAGATGATGCACGTAGTAACTTCGCTTTTGCATTTACAGAAAATTCCCCGCCCCGACGACGCGGCGGACGCGCTTGCTGTAGCGTTGTGCCACGCGCACACTTCGCGCTTCGGCAAACTGTACGGCATAAAATAAAAAGTTTAAGGTAAAGAAAATGATAGGATATCTCAAGGGTAAAGTTTTAGACATTTCCGCTGACAGCGCGATAATAGTCGCAGGCGGAGTGGGTTACGAAGCGTATTGTTCGGCTTCCGCGTTTTCCAAAATGGTCGAGGGGCAGGAGTGCGAAATTTACACCTACCTGCAGGTCAGCGAAGTAAACGGCGTTCAACTTTACGGTTTTTCGTCTATGCAGGAAAAGGCGATGTTTTTAAAGCTCATTTCCGTTTCGGGCGTAGGTCCTAAGGTTGGCATTTCCGTCCTTTCGCAAATGAGCGTAAACGACGTTGCTATTGCCGTTGCAACGGGCGACGTAAAAGCGCTTTCGGGCGTTAAAGGCTTGGGCAAAAAGACGGCTGAAAAAATCATCGTCGAGCTTCGCGATAGGGTTTCCGCACCCGTTGCGGCTAACGCAAAAGGCGGGGAAAGCGTTGCTTTCGTTTCCCCCTCGCGTGAGGACGAGGACGCGGTTGTCGCTCTCATTTCATTGGGCTTCACCCGTGCGGAATCGGAAAAGGCTGTATCAAAGGCAAAGGCGAACGGCGCAGGCACTATAGAAGAAATTATTATGCTCGCATTAAAGGGTATGTAAGGTAGATTATGTTTTTTGACGAAGAAGATTACGGCGGGGAAGAAGAGAGGTTAGTGCAAAGTACGCGCGGAGAATACGACGCGGAAGAAAACGTACTTCGCCCCAAAACGCTTGAAGGTTACGTCGGTCAGTCCAAGGTTAAGGAAAATCTGACCGTGTATATGAGTGCGGCAAAAAAGAGGGGTGAAGCCCTCGAACACGTACTCCTGTACGGCGCGCCCGGCTTGGGTAAAACCACTCTTGCGCATATAATCGCCAACGAAATGGAAGGTCAGCTCAAAATGACGAGCGCTCCCGCGATAGAGCGAAGCGGCGATTTGGCGGCAATCCTCACCAACTTAAACGACGGCGACGTTTTATTCATAGACGAAATTCACAGGCTCAACCACAGCGTGGAAGAAATTCTGTATTCCGCTATGGAAGATTACGCGCTCGA
>CAYXXB010000048.1:0-9605 GCA_964468955.1 uncultured Clostridia bacterium
GCCGCGAGAATTATATTCGAGTTGTTGGGGAACACGAACACGTTGGAAGCGTTGATTTTCTGCACTGCTTCGGCTATATCCTGCGCTGAAGGGTTCATTGTCTGTCCGCCCTCTATTACGCGGTCAACCATCAAATCCTTGAAGATTTCAGCCAAACCCTCGCCCGCACAGATTGCGAGCATACCCATTTCTTTCTTCTCGGCTTCGAGCTTTGCTTTCAGCTCCCTGTTTTCCTCTAACATATTCTCGATTTTAAGTCTGTCGAGTTCGCCGAGTTCGAGAGCGTACGTGAGCGCAATGCCGGGGGTGTTGGTGTGAACGTGCACCTTTATAAATTCCAGATCGCCTATACAGATAACCGAGTCGCCTATACTCATCAGCTTTTCCTTGAGCTTATCTATATCGGCAAGCGTCGTCTGAGGTTTTAAATGAATGACGAAAAATTCCGTACAGTACGCAAATTCTATTTCGCCCAAATCGAGGTTGATTATATCCGAATTATCGTCGAAGTCGGGTTCTTTAGCCTCTTCCTGAGCTTCGGTGGGAATACTGTCCGCGTCGATATCCTCGCCAGTAAGAGCCGCAAGGAAACCGCGCATTATCGTCATAAGTCCGACGCCGCCCGAATCAACGACGCCCGCTTTTTTGAGTACAGGCAAAAGCTCGGGGGTTTTGGCAAGCGCCTCGTCGCCCACTTCTATAACCGCACGCAAAAAGTCCGTAAAATCTCTGTTCTTGGAAGCGAGCTTGGGAGCGGCTTCGCTCATCATTCTTATAACGGTTAATATCGTACCTTCTTTGGGTATCGAAACGGCGGAATAGGCTACCTTTGTACCTGCCTCCAACGCTTTTGCAAAAACTTTGGTATCGAAAGACTGATTGCAGTCCTTGATAACGGAACAAATCCCCCTGAAAATCTGGGATGAAATAACGCCGGAATTACCCCTTGCACCGCGAAGCGCGCCCTTGGAAACCGCGTCGCAGATTTCCTGAAAACGGTTGGAAGCGCAAGCGTTCATCTCCTTAATCGCCGACTGCATAGTAAGCGACATATTAGTGCCGGTATCTCCGTCAGGTACGGGGAACACGTTGAGCGCGTCCACCTTAGCCCTGTTCAATTCAAGCATTCTCGCACCCGACGCAACCATTTTGCGGAATTCGGTGCTGTTAACGGTTTTTTGCATAAAACTCCTTATTCTGTACGCGGAACAATTTCCCGCAACGTAAAAGCCTTGTATAATAAATGGGATTGACCCAGAAGTATGTTCTGTCGTTATATGAAAAAAGATTTAAACACAACGTTAAAAGGGAGTAAAACTTATTACTATAATATAGTTAGAGTTTTACCCCGATTATGTTGACGTTTACGGTATCGACAATCATACCCGTAAACTTTTCTACTTTGTATTTAATTGCTTCTTTCAAACTTTCGGCAACCGCGTTAATCGATACGCCGTATTTGATTATAACGAATACGTCTATGAATATCCTGTCTCCGCTGGTGACGACCTTTACGCCTTTTCCGCCCGTCGGCTTTTTGAGCAGCTCCGACAGCGAATCGGTAAAACGGCGTGCTACCGTATCGACGATACCGTAGCATTCCAAAGCAGCATTAACGGCCACCTTTGCGATGGCTGAATCGGATATTGAAATTTTTCCGTATACGTTGCTTGTACTTACTGACATAATCAGCTTCCTTCGGGCAATGGCTACACTACCCATTGAAATGATTTTAAACTATTTTTTCGCAATTTGCAAGCATAATACACTACTTTTTCCAAATTTGGAAGCTACGGCGCGATATTGTTACATTTAATTATTTTGAATATTGTTAAAAAAATTTACCTGATTTGCCCGTTTTTGTTTGATTTTTTTAAAAAGCCGTGTTATAGTGTTAAAGTCGTTTGAATAAGCGGCGTTATTTTTAACCTGATTTTTAATCAAAAACAGCAGAAAACTATTCTTCAAAGCAAAGGGAGGTAAAATATTATGTCCAGAGTATGCAGCGTATGCGGTAAGGGTCAGATGTCGGGCAACAACGTAAGCCATTCAAAGAGAAGAACAAGAAGAACGTTCAAGGCTAACGTACAGAAAGTTTCCTATGTAAACGCAGAAGGCAAAACCGTGAACGATTATGTTTGCGCACGTTGCCTTAAATCCGTGGAAAGAGCGTAAAATTATTTAAATTAAATGCAAAAGCGCAGAGCAAACTTGCTCTGCGCTTTTTATTTTTTTCGTTAAAACTCAACGTTATAATGCACAGTTACCCCATTCCTAATAACTTCCGACTTTTCAAGCTTTTTTTCCTTATATTCATTCCCGCTTCCTTCAACCTTTTCGTAAGTATAGAAATACAGCTCGTTCCACGTCTCCTCGCTGCCCGCAAAATAAATATCGTCGAACAGGTTGCCGTCTAATGCGTAAAGATTGATTTTTTTCAGCGACGAAGAAAGATATATATTTTTAAGCGACGTCGACGTGTAAAGATTTCCGCTGACGGAAGCATACGAATTAGCAAACGTATACGGCGGCAGATCCTCTATCTCGGCTTTTAAAACCACCGTCTCAAGGTTAGAGCAGTAAGCGAACGCGTAAGGCTGCAAATCTGTAACACTTTGCGGAATAGTTATTTCGGTAAGCGAAGTGCATTTTCCAAACGCCGCATATCCAATACTTTTCACGCTTTCGGGTATAGTGAAATTGCGGAAACCGCAATTCATAAACGCGCGCACGCCTATCTTTTCTATAGTGTCGGGGAGCGTTATAGAATAAAGTGCGTTGCACCCCATGAACGCCTCTTCGCCTATTTCGGTTACGGGGAGAAGCTCGCCCCCCTCTTCCTCCGAATATTCAGACGGGATTTCGTAGCTGCCCAGCGAACTTGTCCTGCCCGTAACTCCGCTGACAATAAAGTGCGTACCGTCATCGCTTAATTTATATTTTACTATAGCTTCACCGCCGCAAGCCGACAAGGCAAACGCCGCAACGGCAAGCAGACATATAGAGCAAATTAAACTTAATAACTTTTTCATAACGTATATTCTATCACAAAGCCGCACGCATTGCAACGCATGGCGGCAAAATATTTTATCCTACAACTTCGCCGAATACTCGCAGAAAATTTGAATAGGCGAGTTTTTCCAACTGCTTTTCGCTTACGCCGTTTTCATAAAAATACCGCAGCAGCTTGGAAACGCAAGTACAGTCGTCCATCTGCTTATACCGCGGTATGCCGTCAAAGTCGCTTCCGAGAGAAACCGCATCCTCGCCCGCAACGTTTACTATGTGTTTGTAATGGGAAAGAAGAGATGCGAAAACGTCATCCCCGCCGACGAAATCTTTGCAATAATTCAAACCCGTCACCCCGCCCTTATCCGCGAGTTTTTTAAGTTGAGCGTCGGGCAGATTTCTGCTGACGGGACAGACGGAAAAAGCGTTGGAATGGCTTGCCACTATCGGTGCGGAAGAGAGCGCAAGCACGTCGTCCACACCGCCGTCGGATAAGTGAGATATATCTATAATTATTTTAAGGCGGTTCAACTCCTCGACAGCCGCTTTGCCCGCGCTTGTAAGTCCGCGTTTTTCACGGGCGGCGAAGTCGGGAACGTTACCGTTCCAGACCAAGTTCGGATGAGCGAATTCATTCGCATAATTCCATACCAGCGAAAGCATTTTAACCCCAGCGTTTGCAAGGTGGGAAAAGCCGCTTATATCCCCATTTAAAAAGCCCGAGTTTTCAACCGTGAGAATTGCCGCAATTTTGCCCGAGTTTTCCGCTTTAAGTACGTCCGCAAGGCAATATGCGGGGGTTAACGAGGGATTTTCCTTTAAAAGAGCATAATAAAACGCCAAGAATTTATTAAAATCCTCGGCGGCGTTTTCCCCTTCCGTAAATATGGCGAAGCACTGTGCAAGGCAGTCTGCGCCTTTAAGTTTTTCCGCGTTTACCTGACCCGAAAAACGGCTGAAACTTTCACCCGATTTACAACAGGCGGTAACGCTGTCGCAGTGTAAATCTATATATTTCATTTGCGTTTAAAAAGTCTTAAAATCACCCTTACAGGCTTGGGCGGTTTTACGCATATAACTGTCATACTTTACCCCTGTTGATTATAATCAGGGCGCAATCTCCCGCGCGGACTTCAAGCTCCGCATTATCGCTTTCCACAATATTGGAAATTCCTATACATTCACCGTAATGAATGACGGGCGGTTCGGGATATTTCAGCCCTGTACTACCCATTATATGCACGTCACCGCCGAACGGCAACACTGAGACAGTTATACCTTTCAAACCGTTGAATTGAACTTTGCCGTCTGCGGGGAAAATTTCCGAATGCGCGGTTATCATTTTTGTCTTTACCCCATGCATATGCGCATAGTAAAGCAGTTGCAGATTGCCCAAGAAATGGTCTTCCCTGCCGCCCCCTCCTCCGTAAATTTCAACTTCGTCTACGCCGAGTGCTATCAGTTTTTTTAGTGCGATTTCTCCGTCCGTGTAATCTTTTTCGGCGGGATATATCTCTTCGGGAGCAGGAGTCGGGATATAGCCGAGAGAGTCGAAGTCACCCACGTTTTTATCAATGCGGAGCTTGCCCTTAGCCCAATCGTAAGCGCCGTCGCAGCAAACGACAATAGCTTTTGTATCGTCTATATGCCCTTCATACGGTTCGCCGTTCAGAAGAATTATTCCTTTCACTATTCGCCCCTTATGGCGCTTATAGCCTTTGCCGTATCCGAAGCCTTGAAAACCGCCGAACCCGCGACTAAAACGTTGGCGCCCGCCGCGCGTATAGCTTCGGCGTTTTCCGTAGTTACGCCGCCGTCGATTTCTATATCCATATCGCCCCTGCCGATTTTTATCGCCTGAGCGCGGAGCTTTTTAACCGTTTCCAAAGCCGAGGGAATAAATTTCTGCCCGCCGTAGCCGGGGAATACCGACATAGCAAGCACCATATCGCAAAGGGGAAGAACGTCGAACAGCGCTTCCGCCTGAGCGTCGGGATTGATTACCGCACCGCACTTCACGCCGTAGGACTTAATGAGTTCGAGCGTTTCCTTTAAATAGGTCGGCGAGATTTTTTTGCACGCTTCGTAATGAACGGTTATAATATCCGCACCCGCCTCGGCAAAAAATTTTATCTGCGTTTTGGGGTGTTCTATCATAAGATGAACGTCTAAAGGAAGCGAAGTAAGCGGACGGATATTTTTTACCATTTGCCCGCCGAATGTTATAGGCTCTACGAAACTGCCGTCCATAACGTCGCAGTGAATAAGGTCTGCGCCCGCCTTTTCTATTTTTTTAATAGCCTCCCCCATCGCCGAAAAATCAGCCGACAGTATCGAAGGCGCAACTTTGTATTGCATTTTTATTACTCCTTATCGTCTAAGTAATTTATTCTTAATTGACCACACGCGCCGCCTATATCCGAGCCTATCTGTCGGCGCAACGTTGCGGAAAGTCCGCCCTTTTCCAACAGCCCCAAAAAGCGGTATGCGCGTTTATCGTCAAGCGCTTTCAAATCGCGCTCCTTTACCTCGTTGAGCCTTATCAGATTGACGTGGCACGGTCTGCCGCGAAGCAATGCGATAAGCTCTTCCGCATGACGGTTGTCGCAGTTTTCGCCCTCGATAAGCGAATACTCGAAAATGTACCGTCTGCCCGTCTTTTCAAAGTAATATGAACACGCGTCTAAAATTTCCGATATCTTCCATTTGTTGGCAATCGGCATAGTCCGCGCCCGCTCTTCATCGGTAGTATTATGAAGTGAAACGGTTAAATTGACGGGCAATCCCTCGTCTGCCAAAGCGCGCATTTTATCCACCAAACCGCACGTTGACAGCGATATATTACGTGCCGAAACGTTAATTCCGCCCTCTGCGATAACGTTTTTTAAAAAGGTCACGACGTTATCGTAATTGTCTAAAGGTTCGCCGCTGCCCATTAAAACAATATTAGTTACCCCGCGGTTTTTGCCGTCCGAGTGAAGCGCGTTTACGATTAAAACCTGCGATAAAATTTCGCCCGAAGTCAAATCGCGTATTCTGCCGTTTAGCGTGCTTGCGCAGAATTTACAGCCCATACGGCACCCGACCTGCGTGGAAACGCATTGAGTGTTGCCGTATTTGTACTTCATTAAAACGCCTTCTATAACGTTGCCGTCCGAAAGTCTGAATAAATACTTTTCCGTGCCATCCGAGCTTGTGAAAGTCTTGATTATTTCGACGGGGCAATCCTCGTATTCTTGCAAAAGCTTTTCACGCAAGGGCTTTGGCAGAACGGCAATTTCGCTTATCTTCTTGCCGTGCATTAGTCCTTCGTAAAGCTGTTTGGCACGGAAAGATTTTTCGCCCAAGCTTTCCACAAGATTGTATATTTGGTTGTAATTTAAATCCTGTAAAATACTTTTCATTTTTTCGTAAATGCCGTCAGATAGAACCCGGCGCCGAGTGATATATTCGGAAGAAACTGCAAGCCGTAGCCCGTGGTTTTATGCGCTAGCGGCGAGGAAAGAATTGTAAGCTCATATTCCGAATGGCGCTGTAAAAAGCCCACAGCCGCGCTGTCGTTTTCTTCTGGCAATATGGAACATGTGGAATAGTACAGCGTTCCGCCGTCTTTTACGTAGCGGGAGCAGTTATCCAGAATTTCCGCCTGAAGCTTGACAAGGGATAAAATATCCTCTTCCTTTCTGTTAAGCTTGATATCGGGGTTTTCGTTGATAACGCCCGTCCCCGAACATGGCGCGTCGCACAACACCGCGTCGAACGCGTTTTCGTACTCTTTGATAAACTGCGTACTGTCCGCCGTGACCGCCGTAACGTTATCCGCGTTCATTCTTTTTGCGTATTCTTTTATCAGTTCTGTGCGGTGGGGATGAAGCTCGCACGCGGTTACGCTTGCACACTTTTTCGAAAGCAAAACCGACTTACCGCCGGGGGCTGCGCAAGCATCCAAAAGCCGTTCACACGGTGATATTGCCGTACAAATGGCTATAGAACCCACCGATTGGAACGTATACTCGCCTGTAAAGAATCCCGTATTGCGCACGAAATTGGGGAATATGTATGCGCCGTCGAAGGGCGTATCAATATGCTGTTTGCTCAGATATTGTTCCGCTCCGCGCTCGAACCGAACGCACAAACCTTCTGAAGGCGCGGAAAGAATATCCTCCGCTTCACCCTTATAACTACGCTTAATTTTTTTTGCGAGCCATACTGGAACAGAGCATTTTATTGCCAACGCTTCCGTGGGGTTTTGGGGAAGTTCGGGCAGTTTATAGGAACGCAAAAATCCGTTCACAAAACCTGCGGCACCGCCCTTGCCCAGTTTCTTGGTAAGCTCCACCGCGCTGTCTACAACCATATAATCGTGCTTGCCCATAAACTCCAGCATATACAGCGCGATTTTTAAAATCAGTTTTACCGCCGCTTTAGGTGAAGATGTTACGTTGTTTGAAATTATGTAATCGAGATATATGTCCTTTTCAAGCACGCCGTAGCATATTGCAACCGTGCGCGCTTTGTTCAGCTGCTCAATGGGAGTTTCGGAAAGGGCTTGTTTTATGAATTTGCCCCCCGAATATACCTTGGACAGTACAAAATACGGGTCGGTTAATGGATTAGTCAAACCTGTCGCCCGCCTTTATCTTTCTTCCGTTTACCGCATCCGCAGCGGTGAGCGGTTTACCGCCCGCAAACTGCAAACGCGTTACGCGCACCGCACCTTCGCCGCAAGCTATAATAACGCCGTACTTATCTGCATAAAGCACTTCGCCCGCAACGCCTTCACCCTCGCAAGGATATGCTTTCAACAAATTTACCGCGCCCCCGTTTAAGTGCGCATACGCCGCGGGGGAAGGGCTGAATGCGTTTATATGATTGCATACGGAAACGCACGGAAAAGTGAAATCAATCTTAGCGTCAGCCTTGCTTATCTTTTTACAGAAAGTCGCTTTTGCTTCGTCCTGAATGAGAAGCTGGTCATCGCCGTTTTCAAGCAATTCCACGGCAGCCAGCGCCGCGTCCGCAGAAATTGCGGAAAGCTCTTCGGAAAGTTCGCCGAACGTTCTGCCCGCGATTGACGTGGGCTTTGCCAGAAGTATTCCGCCACTGTCGAGTTCGAGTTCCGTTTTCATAACGGTCACGCCCGTGTACTCTTCACCCGCTAATATCGCCGACTGAATGGGGCTTGCGCCGCGGTAACAGGGCAAAAGTGAAGCGTGCAGGTTGTAAACGCCCATAGGGAAAGCCTGTAAAATTTCACGCGAAAGAATCTGACCGTAAGCGCAGGTTATCATAACGTCCGCACCGATTGCCCTTACTTCTTCCGCATTATAGCGTATTTTTGCAAAGTCGTATACGGGCAAACCGCACTCATAAGCAAACTGCTTGACAGGCGTAGGCGTGAGTATTGCCTTTCTGCCGACGGGCTTATCAGGCTGGGTTATAACCGCAACTACTTCTTTTCCCGCATCAAGCAACGCTTTGAGCGGCGCAACCGCATACTTAGGTGAACCCGCGTAAACTATTTTCATTTATGCACCTTCCGTCTCTTCCTTTACGGACTCCGCCTTATCGACGTATAAAATACCGTCGAGATGGTCGAACTCATGGCACATACAGCGGGCGAACAAGTCCACGCCCGTAACGGTATGTTTCTTGCCCGTTCTGTCGCGGTATTCGGCTTTGACCTTGTTCGGTCGGGTTACGATGCCTTGTTTGCCCTTAACCGAAAGACAGCCTTCGGGCCCCGTCTGCTCGCCTTTGACAGACAATATCTTGGGGTTAATCATTTCGAAATACCCCTCATCCAAATCGATAACGACCACGCGCAAGTCAACGCCGACCTGCGGAGCGGCAAGCCCCGCCCCGTTTTCCGCGCGCACAGTTTCTTTCATATCGTCCAAAAGCTTGCAAAGTTCTGCGTCGAACTTTTTCACCTCTCTGCACTTTTTTCTTAAAACTTCGTCACCGATTTGTACAACATATCTGTAAGCCATAACTATACCTATCCTTTTTTATGATAAATTAACGGGGTTCTCTTCAACGTATACAAGCACGGAAGAGGAGCAGTTTGCAACCGCTATATCGTAAAGCTCTTCCAAGTGCTTTTTGCTTTTCAATCTAACAAGCACCTGATAGCGCACCTTGTTCTGTATCTTCTTTATCGGCGAATGCATTTTGTTCAAAAATATAAATTCAGTCGCGTCGTTCTTTCTGATATCTTCAACCGAAAAGTACACGGACTTGAGCGTTTCGAGCGCCGCGTCGTTATCCTCCGATGTCACCATAATTCTGCAAATGAGCGAATAGGGCGGGAACAGCGCGGCTTTGCGCATCTTGACTTCGTTGTTGAAAAATCCGTTGTAGTCGTACTCCACGGCGTAACGCAATATGTAATTTTCGGGAGAGTACGTCTGAAGAACGACCTTGCCTTTGTTGCCCGCTCTTCCGCTTCTGCCCGCAACCTGCGTTATAAGCTGGAACGTCCTTTCGCCGCTTCTGTAATCCGAAAAATGCAGACTCATATCCGCGTCTAAAATGCCGACCAAAGTTACGGCGGGGAAGTCGTGACCCTTTGCAATCATCTGCGTTCCCACGAG
>CAYXXB010000049.1:0-1101 GCA_964468955.1 uncultured Clostridia bacterium
ACGGTTATCAACCGCGAACAGTGCGAAAAGGCTATTGCGGCAGGCTCTAAATTCATCGTTTCCCCCGGTTTTTCCGAAGAGGTTGCAGACTGCTGTGCCGAACACGGTATGTTATATCTCCCCGGTATAGTAACTCCTACCGAAGCTATGGCGGCAATTGCAAAGGGTTTGACCACTCTTAAATTCTTCCCCGCTTCCAATTACGGCGGCTTAAAGACAATCAAGGCAATCTGCGCGGCGTTCCCTTATCTTAAGATTATGCCCACGGGCGGTATCTCCGAAGAGAATATTTTGGAATATCTCGCATACGACAAAATCCTCGCTTGCGGCGGCAGCTGGATGATGAAGGGTACTCCCGAAGAAATCGAAGCGGCTACAAAGAAAGCGGTAGAGCTTGTTAAAAACGCATAACTATATTTAAATAAATTAGAAAGCGGCACTCCCGAAAAGAGCGCCGCTTTTTATAATTTTTATCAAATTCCAATATTTGGGAGTTAGTATTTCACAAAAAATGAATAAATTTCACAAAGAATATTTAAAATTCGTATTGACAGTATAATAAACGTCTGTTACTATGAAGACAGGCGATACGTCGAAACGCGTCGAAATTTGACCCGCATGCGGGTTTCCTGTTGCTTTGCAACAGGAAACAAATATCTTAATTGTTTAC
The DNA here is from genome assembly GCA_964468955.1 of uncultured Clostridia bacterium. Lineage (GTDB taxonomy): Bacteria > Bacillota > Clostridia > Christensenellales > Borkfalkiaceae > Coproplasma. The sequence continues at coordinate 671 of CAYXXB010000049.1, forward strand.
GGGGAAATATTTCAATGGTTTGGCAACCGTCCGAGGGCATTTCTTCACCTGAGGCGGCGTCGTCAAAAAATAAAAGGGGAAAATTAAATGAAGAAGAAAAAGTATCTTTTGACAACCCTTGCCATGTCCGCCTGTCTGCCGCTTGCTTTGGCAGGATGCGGCAAGACCGAGGGAAGTAATAAGTTTACGATTACTTATTACGATGGCAGCAACATTCTGCTCGAGCAGACCGTCGACTTTGATGGCAAGGCTTACGATTGGACACCCAGCAAGTCAGGTCAGGATTTCGTCGATTGGTACACGACGGACGGCGGAAGCGTCGAATTTGACTTCTCGGCAGGAATTACATCCAATACAAACGTCTATGCAAAGTTTAAACCTGCAACCACACCCGAAGTTAAAAATACGGTAACGTATTACGACGGCGATAC
>CAYXXB010000049.1:1201-9503 GCA_964468955.1 uncultured Clostridia bacterium
AACCTGCAACCACACCCGAAGTTAAAAATACGGTAACGTATTACGACGGCGATACTGTTCTTCTTAAACAGTCGGTAGATAAAAACGGAAAGGCATATAATTGGACCCCCGTAAAAGCCGGTATGGAATTTAAGGGATGGGTAACAACGAAAGACGGTACTACCGCGTTTAATTTCGACGGGGAAATAACTACGGACACGAACTTGTACGCAAAGTTTGAGACGGCGACCGTACCCGAAGTTAAAAATACGGTAACATATTACGACGGAGATACGGTTCTTCTTGAACAGTCGGTAGAAGAAAACGGAAAGGCATATAATTGGACTCCCGTAAAAGCCGGTATGGAATTTAAGGGATGGGTAACTACGAAAGACGGTACTACCGCATTTGATTTCGATGGGGAAATAACGACGGACACGAACTTGTACGCAACGTTCGAAGAGGCAACCGTACCAGAAATTAAAAATATCGTAACGTATTACGACGGCGATACGGTTCTTCTTAAACAGTCGGTAGATAAAAACGGTAAGGCATATAATTGGACTCCCGTAAAAGCCGATATGGAATTTAAGGGATGGGTAACAACGAAAGACGGTACAACCGCATTTGATTTCGATGGAGAAATAACGACGGACACGAACTTGTACGCAACGTTTGAAGAGGCGCCCGTACCCGAAGTGAATTACGTCGTTACGTTCGTTGATCAGGACGGAACTACTATCTATCTCGAACAGAAGGTTGCCGAAAACGGAACAATATATAACTGGACGCCGGAGAAATTCGGTTTCAATTTCGTGGGCTGGCAGCTTAACGGCGCGGTGTTCAACGCGGCGACGCCTGTTACGGGTGATATTACTTTGACGGCAAAATGGAACGAAATAGTTAAGGAAAAACCTTTTGCTTACGACATCGCTCATCTGAACGAGGACGGCACTTCGTTTACCTATAAATACGGTACAAATAAAGAACAAGTAATCCAGATTAACGAAAGCACGATTTATCTTGACGGAAGACTTTCGGATTATGAAATAGCCGGTTACAAGAACGTATATAACGACTTTAATAAAGCGCTTGACGCTTGTAAGTCGGGTACCGAAGACAATCCTATGAAATTGTACATTGCTCCCTATGTATACTGGATTCATAATCCCGATTCCGATTATACGGAGCATTCCGTTACGATAACGAAGAATTGCGCAAATCTTCATATGATAGGGCTTTCGGAAGATCCCCGCGATATAGTCATTGCGGCGAACTATGGTCATGACGAAGGCTTTAACGGCGGTAACCACACCGGATTCAGCATGAGCGGCGACGGCCTGACGTTAAAGAATATTACGTTCGGTAATTATTGCAACGTAGACCTTGTATATCCTTTAAATCCCTCGCTGAACAGAGCTAAGAGAACGAACAACGTAACCCAGGGTCAGATAGCTTCGTATAGCGGCGACAAGCTGTATGCGGAAAATTGCCAATTTATAAGCCGTCTCAACATGATGCCGTTTATTAGCAGCAAGCGTGCGCTTTACGTTAACTGCCATATGGAATCGACGGACGATTCGCTCAACGGTTCTGCACAGGCAGTTTATCTCAACTGCGATTTAGAGCATTATGCTTCCAAACCTTGGGGCGGTACGTCAGGCGTTACGCTTTTGAACTGCGATATGAAGATTTGCCCTATAAATGCGGACGAAACTCTTACGCAGTATATTTCCAAGGGTGCAGGACGAGCAACGCTGGTAGACTGTCGCTACCGTACAGAACACAACGTTTCGAACGTAAATATCGGGTTCTCCGATATACTTAGCTCAACGTTCAGAAGTTACTATTCAAACGTTACCGTTAAGATAGGCGACGGCACGCCTCAGCAGGTTAGAATGGACGACGGCGGTAAGAATGCCGATAAAGCGGTCGATATAACCGATACCGAAATGTTGAAAGCGTATAAACTGGACGATAACGGTACGGTTGTTTATAACGTTTATAACCTTTTAAGGGGCGCGGACGATTGGGATCCTCTCGGACAGAAAGAAATTATAACGCGACTCAACGCAACCAACGTGGCTACGGGTATGTCCGCGAGGGCTACCGGAAGCACGACGATTGAAAATCAAAAGGAAGGCGGCGACAGAGTTACTCTTTCGTATAGCATTTCAGGACCTCAGGCGGGTGCTTACACCGATACGGTTGAATGGAAATTGCTTAATCCGACAGACAGCGCGTACGTCACTCTTACTACTCAAGCTGACGGTACTTGTGTAGTGCAGTCGGTAAACGATCAGGACGTTATACCCAAGGTCATTGTTGTCGCAAAGGCGGCTTCGGGACTTGAAGCCGCGGTCGAAGTTACCGCTAAGCCCAATATGATTGCGGCGCCTGCGTTCACAGACGAACCTACGATTGCGCAGGGAACTGACGGTACGGCGAGTGTAAGCTACACTCTCGATCTTGGCGAAAGAGCCGATATGTCGGAAATTATATGGTATATCTGCGACGACGCAAGCGGCACTAACGCGCGTGAAATAGCAGTGGGAAGAGCGGACGAACCGCTTAAGTCAATTAACCTTGTAAAGGGTTATGTCGGCAAATATCTGAAAGTCGGTATAAAACCTAAGCACTTACGTTGCGAATACGGCGCATTAAAGGAAGTGGTAGCATCGGTTGCTATAACAGATACGGGTATTACGGAGAGCAATACCGTAAAGGCTGATATAAGCACGATTTCTACGAAGAGCGGCGGCACGATTGCCGGTGCGTTCACTGTTGACAGCCATAAGCCTCTCGATACGGTTTCGGGTGGAAATAATCACACTCCTTTTGACGGAGCTGCCGAAGGTGATATAACCACTACGCCCGGTCAATTCGAGAACTCTAATGCCGAAGGCAAAGGCGATGTATGGCAGTGGGCGGTAGGCAATAAGAACGGCGTCCTTGACTATGAGGGTATATACCAAACGCAGGCACGCAGCTCGCGCATTAATTACAAGACGACGAAGACTTCTACTGGCGATATGGCTGTAACCGTTAAGGTCGCGCCCGGAAAGACGGCTTCGCAAGGTTTCGGTTCGGCAAACCAGTTTATGGATGTAATGATTAAGTACGATATTGAGACCGAAACAGGCTACGGTTTAAGAATTTACAGAATAAGCGGCAATTCGTGCGGATTTATGCTTTTGGAGTATAAAGAAGGCAAGACCAAAGCTTTGACAAAGACTGTGGAATCGACGGTTTATCTCACCGAGTGTACCATAAAGCTCTGGACTGAAACCGTAGGTAACGAGACCAAGCTTAAGTGTACGGTTGAAACGAGTAATCCCGATAAGGCGGAGCAGACTCTTCAGACGCTAAACAAGCCTGATGCAACCGCTTCGGTTTCGCTTGAAGCGACTATCGAAAACAATGCTTACGGCGACTTTAGCTTGCAGCATTACGGTACGGTAGGCGATAACGTAACTTATATCGGTGATATAGAGCTTGAGTATAAAGATTAATTAATGTAACGAAATAAAATCGGCGCTCCTTTCGGAGCGCCGATTTAACGTTAATGCGCATATATGTGCCGTTTAATGCTTATTTTTTAACTTTCCCGGAAGCCTTTACCGAGTATTTCGTTTGCGTCGGTGATTATTACGAACGCGGTTTTATCAACTTCCTTAACCTTGGTTTTGAGCTTTAACGCTTCCATTCTCTTGCATACGGTTATCATAACCGTCTTTTCGTTGCCAGTGTAACCGCCGGTAGCTTTATAACTCGTGTAGTCGCGCTTCATAGTTTTAAGTATATATTCGCTCACAAGTTCGGGTGTGGAAGTTATAATAGTAATATACTTGGTTTTGCCGATGTTTTCTATTACGCCGTCAACTATGAAAGCTTTTGCAAACAAACCTAAAAGCGAATATAAACCCGCATCTTTTCCGAAGAGAAACGCACAGCACGCAATTGCAAAGTCGGTTAAAAGTAGCGCTTTGCCCGTGTCCAGCTTAGTATATTTTTTAAGTATTAGCGCAATGATATCCGTGCCGCCTGAAGAAGCTTTGCAGTTGAACATAATCGCACTGCCGATGCCCGTTAAAAGCATTGCGTACACAAGTTCCATAAACGGTTGATTTGTCAGCGGTCCTTCCAACGGTATCAGGTATTCGAAAAGCATATTTTCCGCGGAGTATACCAAAGAGCAGTATAGCGATTTGAAAATTACTCCTCTGCCCAAAAATATCAGCCCGATAAGCAAAAGCGCTACGTTAATAATCATAACCAGTGTTGACTGATTTAAAAAGGGAATATACTTCGCCAATATAATGGAAATACCGCTTACCCCGCCTGTTGCAAAATGGTTGGGCGCTTTAAAGAAATAAACGCCTACGGCAACGCAAAGAGTGCCTATGTTCAGCAATATCCAGTATTGAATATGCTGCCAAACGCTCTTTTTCTCTTTGGGCTGTTTAGCGGCGGCAGCGGCGGGCTGTTCGGCGGCGGTTTGTCCGCTTTCGCCTTCGGTATTGGAGGAAGCTTCGTTTGTTACTTCCTGCGTTTCTTCCGTTTGCATAAAAAAGTTCCTTTTGATTAATTGTCTTTCCGCCCGTTGCTTTATCGTGGCGGGACAGACCTTTTTAATACTAACACAATGAAAAAATTATGTCAATTGCCAAGCTGAAAATATACCTGCGTTTTTTGCCGTAAATAGGGCTGTACTGGCAATAATGCGTATTGACTTTACCATAATTTGGTGCTATAATCTAAAGGTAAAAATTATTGACGGGTAAAATTTATTAATGATAAACAGACAAGCGCTATTTACCGACGAAACGGAAAATTACAAAACTCCTTACGAACCCTGCTCGGGCGATAGGGTAACGCTTTTGTTCCGTACGCTCAAAAACGACGTTCACAAAGTTTATGCGGTCATTAACGGCAAGATCCGTGCTATGAAAAAAATAAAAGGGTCGAGGGAGGCTTTCTTCGATTTCTTTACTGTCACTTTCATTTGCGGCAAAAAGCCTGTAAATTATTATTTCAAAATCGAGGATGAGGACGACGAGGTCTTTTACAACAGGCTGGGTACTGTCAACAACAATCAGAACGAATACAATTTTTCGTTCGTACCCGACGTAAAAGTTCCCAAGTGGGCGCTGGGTACTGTTTTCTATCAGATTTTCTGCGACCGCTTTTGCAACGGCAATCCGGACAACGACGTAAAGAATAACGAATACTATTACACGGGCGGGCATTCCCGCAAGATTGACGACTGGTATAAAATCCCCGAGCTTCTGGACGTAAACTGCTTTTACGGCGGCGATTTGCAGGGCGTTGAGTGCAAGCTCGATTACCTTAAGGATTTGGGGGTGGAAGCGGTATATCTTAACCCCGTTTTCGTTTCGCCGTCCAATCACAAATACGACACGCAGGACTATGATTACGTTGATCCGCACATCGCCGTTATAGAAAACGATTACGAACACAGTATGCAGGGCTGGGAGAAGCATAACGGCTTTGCACCCCGATATATACGCAGGGTAACGGATAAAACCAACCTTGAAAAGTCCAACGAATACTTCGCTTCGCTCGTCAAAAAAATGCACGATAAAGATATCAGAGTCGTTGTGGACGGCGTGTTCAATCACTGCGGTTCTTTCCATAAATGGCTTGACAGAGAGGGCGTTTATCTCAACAAGGACGGCTACGAAAAGGGTGCGTTCCAATCTGTGGAAAGCCCTTACAGAAGTTACTTTAAATTCGACAAGCCTAAAAAAGCGGACAGCGAATACGAGGGATGGTGGGGATATAAAACCCTGCCTAAGCTCAATTACGAAAAGAGCGTGGAGCTTGTCGAACACATATTGACAGTAGGCGCTAAGTGGGTTTCCGAACCTTTCTGCGCGGACGGCTGGCGCTTGGACGTCGCGGCTGATTTGGGACACAGCGCGCGCTTTAACCATAAGTTCTGGAAAGCGTTCAAACAGCGCGTTCGCGAGGCTAATCCCGAAGCGTTCATTTTCGCCGAACACTACGGCGACCCCGAAAAGTGGTTTACGGGCGGCGAGTGGGATTCGGTTATGAATTACGACGCGTTTATGGAACCCGTAACGTGGTTCTTGACGGGTATGGAAAAACACTCCAACGCAATAGATTACGGCAAGCTCAACGACGGCAGCGCCTTCTTCGACAGCATATTCAAGAATATGGCGCGTTTTCCCCGTCCCGCACTCGACAGTGCGATAAACCAACTTTCCAATCACGACCATTCCCGCTTTTTAACGCGCACAAACCGCACGGTAGGCACGCTCAAATCAATGGGAGGGGAAGCGGCTTCCGTCGGCATTGACAAGCGTACTATGTACCTTGCAGTGCTTATTCAGATGACGTGGCCGGGAAGTCCCGCGGTTTATTATGCGGACGAGGTCGGACAGGTCGGCTGGACAGACCCCGACAGCAGGCGCACGTATCCTTGGGGCAGAGAGGACTGGGAAGTGTACGACGTGCATAAAAGCGCGATAGCGCTCCGCAAAAAAATACACTGCCTCAAAATGGGTTCGGTTATTCCGCTGGACGCGGGCAACGGCTATATAGTATACGGTCGTTTCGATAACGAAGATTGCGCGGTAATCGCGATAAATTCGGGCGATAAGGAAGTCTGTCTGAACGTTCCCGTCTGGCGCGTAGTCGGCAAAAGGATGGACAGCTTAAAACTTTTATACACAGTCGGCGCGGACAGCGGCTGTTATGAAAACGTTGCCGAATTCAGGTTCGGTAGAATGTTTTTAAAGCTTGCGCCAAAAAGCGGTTGTGTATACGGAAAAACGTTTAATTAAAGCATATTACGGCACGAAAACGTATGCATCATGGACTACTGTGTCAAACTTGCGTTTTGCTCTGGTCATTTACGGTTTAGTAAATTCGTCCTCGCAAAGCCGCGTTTTCCTTGTATTCCGTGCGCCTTCGTTTTCTGTTGTGACTATATCGATAGGGGGATAAATTTTTATGGAAAACAGATTTTTCGGCGAACTTGACAGGTATCTTTTTCATCACGGTACGCATTATGAGCTGTACGAAAAAATGGGTGCGCACATCCGCGAAATAGACGGCGTGCGCGGCACTCATTTCGTGCTTTGGGCGCCTAATGCAAAAGCGGTGTGCGTCGTGTCCGACGGAAACGGCTGGACGCCTTGGCGCGACATAATGGAAAAGGTGGACGATTCCATTTGGGAATTGTTCGTGCCGGGAATGTGTGAAGGCGTTAAATACAAATACCTTGTGGTGCGCGCCGACGGCAGCGAGGTTTACAAAATAGACCCTTACGAATACGGCAGTGAAAAGCGCCCCGCCAACGCTTCCGTAGTTACCAATCTTTCCTCTTACGAGTGGAACGACGGCGAATATATGGCAAAGAAGAAGGGTGAAAACTATCTCGAAAAGCCCATGGCAGTATACGAAGTTCACCTTGGTAGCTGGAAGAAAGATCTGGAAAAGTGGTGGGACGAGGACAAGTATCTCGATTATCGCCGTCTTGCGTACGAGCTGTGCGAATACGTGCAGTATATGGGTTACACGCACATAGAAGTTATGGGTATTTGCGAATACCCGTTCGACCCGTCGTGGGGATATCAGGTTACGGGTTACTTCTGCCCGACAGCGCGATACGGCTCGCCTCAGGACTTTATGTATTTCGTAGACTATATGCATCAGCACGGCATAGGAGTTATTCTCGACTGGGTACCTGCGCACTTCCCCAAGGACGACTTCGGACTTGCGAATTTCGACGGAACGCCCCTTTACGAATATTCCGACCCTCTCCGCGCAGAGTACCCCGAGTGGGGGACCAAGGCGTTCGATTTGGGACGCAAAGAAGTGTCCAACTTCCTCATAGCTTCCGCATTCTTCTGGGTAAACAAATACCATATCGACGCGCTCCGTGCGGACGCGGTTGCGGCAATGCTGTATTCGAGCTTCGGCAGAACGGAATGGCGACCCAATAAGGACGGCGGGGATTGGAACTTGGAAAGCTTCGAGTTCTTCCGCCACCTCAACAGCGTTTTAAGAAGCCGCACCGACGCGTTTATAATTGCTGAAGATTCGTCTATAATAAACGGTATAACCGCACCCGCAAAGGACGGCGGCTTGGGCTTCGGTCTGAAGTGGAATATGGGTTGGATGAACGACACGCTTTCCTATATCAAAAAGGACCCCGTTTACAGAAAATATCACCACTACTTAATGACGCACACCTTCGAGTATATATTCAACGAACATTATCAGCTTGTGCTTTCGCACGACGAGGTAGTGTACGGCAAGGGCAGTATGTACA
>CAYXXB010000050.1:0-9468 GCA_964468955.1 uncultured Clostridia bacterium
TGGACGAGGAGGAGTATATGCGCCGTAAGGATTTGCGGCTGTGCGGCAGAACGCTTTTCGGTGCGCCCGCTTCACGCGGACAGGAACTCGAGGACCATTACTTCGGCGTGCTCAAACCCCGTATCGTTGACTTTATGCACGATTTGGACAAAGAGCTTTGGAGCTACGGCGTGCTTTCCAAGACCAAGCATAACGAAGTCGCGCCCGCCCAGCACGAAATGGCGCCCGTATTCTGCACGGCTAATACTGCCGTCGATACTAATATGCTCACGATGGAGATAATGAAAAAGGTAGCGATAAAGCATCATCTCGCGTGCCTTTTGCACGAAAAACCTTTCGAGGGCATTAACGGTTCGGGCAAGCATAATAACTGGTCTATGTCCACGGACGACGGCTTCAATCTGTTAAATCCGGGCAGCTCGCCCGAAACGAATACGCTGTTCAAGCTGGTGCTTGCGGCGGTCATCAAAGCCGTGGACGACTATCAGGGCATACTGCGCGCTTCCGTGGCTTCGGCGGGCAACGACCACCGTTTAGGCGCAAACGAAGCGCCTCCCGCAATCATTTCCGTATATTTGGGCGATCAGCTCGGCGCTATAGTGGACGCAATCGTCAAGGGAGTAAATTACGTACCCGTAGAGGTGCAGAAAGGCTCTATCGGCGTTCCCGAAAGCCCCATATTCCCCAAGGACGCGACGGACAGAAACAGAACTTCGCCTTTCGCTTTCACGGGCAACAAATTCGAATTCCGTATGGTCGGCTCGCAGGCTAACGTTTCGGACGCGAACATAGTTTTAAACACTATCGTTGCGGACGCTTTCGAGCAGTTTGCGGACGAATTGGATAAGGCTTCCGACAAGGAAAAGGCTGCTAACAAGATCATCGAAAGAGAGCTGAAAGCGCACTACCGCATTATTTTCAACGAGGACGGTTACGGCCCCGACTGGGAACACGAAGCGGCGAAGCGCGGACTTCTCAATCATAAAAACACTGCGGACGCGGTGCCCGTTTGCTTCGAGGAAAAGAACATAGAGGTGTTCGTGCGCCAGGGCGTTTATACCCGTGCGGAAGCTATCGCAAGGGCGAATATTCAGCTTGAAAACTATTCCAAGATTATCAATATAGAAGCGTTGACGATGCTCGAAATGGTGCGCAGGGATATTATTCCCGCAGTTTCGGACTACGTTGCAAACCTGTGCACGAACGTTGCGGCAAAGCAAGCCGTCTGCGACGAATTGCCTTGCACGTGTGAAAAGGATACGATTATGATGCTTGCGACCCTCAACAACGAGGTGGGCACGCTTGCGGGCAAGCTTGAAAAACAGCTTGCGGAAATAAATCTTGCGGACGTCGCCGCTTCCTCTCAGGCTATGGCGCATAAAGTCGTTACTATTATGGACGATATAAGAAAGCGCGTAGATAAAATGGAAACGCTTACAGCCGCAGATTACTGGCCGTATCCTTCCTATTTCGATTTACTTTACAGCGTTAATAACTAAGATATCAAAAGCCAAACCGAGTGCAAAAGTTTGGCTTTTTTAATTCGTTGCGGCATATTACGGGGGTATTTGTATGAAAAAGGTAATAAAAATAGCGTATATCGGCGGCGGAAGCAAGCTGTGGGCAAGGGTGTTTATGTCCGATTTAGCCGTTGCGGAAAACCTCGGCGGCGAGATAGCTTTATACGATATAGATAAGCCCGCTGCGGAACGTAACGCAAAGATAGGCGGGTATATTAACCGCGACGAGCGCACTAAAAGCGTATTCGATTACAAAGTTTACGATAAGTTGGAGGACGCGTTGCAGGGCGCAACGTTCGTCGTTCTATCCATTCTTCCCGCGACCTTAAAGGAAATGAGAAGCGACGTTCACACTCCCGAAAAATACGGCATTTATCAATCGGTGGGCGATACTGCGGGTCCCGGCGGGGTGCTTCGCGCATTGCGTACAGTGCCTATGTACGAGGAATTTGCAAGGGCAATAAAGAAAATATGCCCCGACGCGTGGGTTATCAATTTTACCAACCCTATGAGCATTTGCGTTAAAACTCTGTACGACGTTTTCCCCGAAATAAAAGCTTTCGGCTGCTGTCACGAGGTCTTTCACGCACAGGAGTTTTTAACCTGCGTATTGAAAGAAACGCGGGGAATAAAAGTTTCACGCGAGGACATCTACACCGACGCGAGCGGCGTCAATCACTTCACGTGGATAACGGAAGCCAAGTATGGACAGATTGATTTGCTTTCGCTCATTCCCGAATTTGAGGAAAAATTTTACGAAGAGGGTTATTACGAATACGACAGATTTGCGTTTCGCACCGACCCGTTTGCCTACGGCAATAAAGTGAAAATGGATTTGTTCAACAAGTACGGTGCGCTTGCGGCGGCGGGGGATAGGCATCTTGCCGAGTTTATGCCCAACACGTGGTATTTAAAGGACGAACAGACGGTTAAGGACTGGAAGTTTTCGTTGACAACGGTGGACTACCGCGAGAAAATGCAAAACGAAAAAATAGCCGAATCGGAAGAAATGGCGGCTGGTATAAAACCTTTCCCCGTGGAAAAGTCAAACGAAGTTGCCGTGCGTATGATGCAGGCGATTTTGGGCTTCGGCACTTACGTTACCAACGTGAATATGCCCAACCGCGGGCAGATGCCGCAGATGCCTCTCGGCTCTATCGTGGAAACGAACTGCACATTTTCGCACGATATGGTTATGCCGATTATTTCCAAGCCGTTACCTACGGCGGTTGAAAATCTGGTGCATAGATGTTGCGTGAATATCGACACAGTGTACGAAGGAATTAAAGAGCGAGACCTGAATAAAATTTATTTGGGCTTTGCAAATCAGGCGCTTTGCAATTCGCTTTCGATGGAGCAGTCCAAACAGCTGTTCAAAGAGATGTGCTACGAAACGAGGGAGTACCTGGACGAATATTTCGACCTGGACGGATATTTCAAGAAGTAAAATTAAATATAAAGCGTTTTAAAAAGAGCGGTCTGAAATTTCAGACCGCTCTTTTGCTATGCACTTTTTCAGCGGAAAAGGTACACGGACGACTGCAGTGAAAGCGTAACCATTTAATGCGGGGCGGCATATTCTTTATTATCGCTATGAGTAAAAAAGCAAACTGTAAAGGTATTTTAAAGGCCCTGAAAAAGCGGGGCGTAAAGGTGTACGGCAACGATATTTTAATAGGCTCGGAAGCCCTTATAGAGAGCGGGGCAACGCTTTATTCGCCGTGTACAATACTTGGTAAAAGCCGCATATGCCGCGGGGCAAAAGTGTACCCGAATTCATACTTGGACGGCGCATATGTAGGCGCGAACGTATGTGTTTACGCGTCAACTATTATAAATTCGCGGGTGGAAGAGGGGAGCAGCGTAGGACCTTACGCACATTTGCGTGAGAGCGCAGTTATAAGCAAGAACTGCCGAATAGGCGACTTTGTGGAGATTAAAAATTCTTCCGTCGGAGAGGGCAGTAAGATAGCGCACCTGGCGTACGTGGGCGACGTCACGTTGGGTGCGAACGTTAACGTCGGGTGCGGCGTAGTGTTCGCAAATTTCGACGGTAAACGCAAGCATTCAACCATTGTGGAGGACGACTGCTTTATAGGTTGCAACTGCAACGTAATTGCGCCGAGTTTCATACGAAAAGGCGCATATATAGCCGCAGCCACAACGGTGTGCGGGGAGGTGTGCGCGGGCAGTTTATGCGTTGGCAGAAGCAAACCCAGAATCATCGAAGGCGGCGCTTCCGGGAGGTATATCAACGGGTAAATATTTCGGTACGGACGGTTTCCGCGGAAGAGCCGGTGAAAGCATAACCGCCGAGCATGCGTTCAAAGTCGGCAGATTTTTGGGTTGGTATTATTCAGCCAAGGGTGGCAAGTGCAGGGCGGTTATCGGCAAGGATACGCGCCTTTCCTCGTATATGCTGGAATACGCGCTTGCGGCGGGTATAACCTCTTCGGGCGGGGACGCGTACATTATGCACGTTACGACTACCCCGTCCGTTTCGTTCGTAACGCGCTGCGACGGTTTCGACTGCGGAGTGATGATTTCCGCAAGCCATAACCCCTATCACGATAACGGAATAAAACTCGTCAATTCTCGGGGCGAAAAGATGGACAGGGGCGTTCTCAACCTCATAGAGGACTACATCGACGACAGGCTTTTTATAGGCGGTGCGCCCTTCAAAGTGCCGTTCGTACAAGGTGAAAAAGTTGGCAGAACTGTGGACTATATTGCGGGACGAAACCGCTATATCGGTTATCTTATCGCTCTCTCGACATGTTCGTACAAAGGTTTGAAGGTGGGGCTGGACTGCGCCAACGGCAGCGGGTATAAAATCGCCCGCAACGTGTTCGAAGCGCTTGGCGCTACTCTTTTCGTAGTGGGTGACGAACCCAACGGAGTGAACGTAAACGACGGCTGCGGTTCTACTGACGTGAGCAGTCTTAAAAGACTGGTTAAAGAGGAGGGGCTGGACGTCGCTTTCGCATTCGACGGCGACGCAGACCGCTGTATATGCATTGACGAACGAGGCAACGTTATAGACGGCGACGGCATTATGTACGTTGCGGCAAAGCATCTGAAGAGTAAGGGCGAACTGCTTGGCGATAGAATAATAGCCACCGTTATGAGCAACGTAGGGCTGAAAGAAAGTCTTGCCCGCGAGGGGATAAAGGTAGAAGATTGCCGCGTCGGCGACAGCTACGTTCATAGCGCTATGACAGAACGAGGTGCGGTACTCGGCGGCGAACAGTCGGGACATATCATTTTCGGTAAAATCGAAAGTACGGGCGACGGGCTTGTGACAGCGATTATGATGATGGAAGCGCTGATTGAAAAAGGCGTAAAAGCTTCCGAACTCGTGCGCGGACTGACTCTGTTTCCGCAGTTGACTGTAAACGTCAAAGTGAAAAACAAGCGGGAAATTCTGAAGCGGGCGGAGGTGTCCTCGGAGATTGCCGAAGCGGAAAAAACGCTGGACGGAGGGCGGCTTCTCGTTCGCGCTTCTGGTACTGAAGAGGTCGTAAGGATTACCGCAGAATGTGAAAGCGCGGAAAAATGCAAAGCGGTTTGCAGGCGTATTGAAAACGCACTGCGCCGTTCAGACGGGAGGGGGTCGTAATATGTGCGGAATAATAGGACTTGTAAAAAAGGACGGCAACGCCGTCAAGCAAGTATACGACGGGCTGAAAAGGCTGGAATACCGCGGGTACGACTCCGCCGGTATTGCCGCGGTTGACGGCGGTAAAATCGTATGCGTCAAGCGCAAGGGCGGCGTTGAAACGCTTAAAGAGGACGTAACACGTTTAAACGGCTCCGTTGCTATGGGGCATACCCGCTGGGCTACGCACGGCGAACCTTCGGACGTCAACGCGCACCCGCATACGTCGGGAGCGGTCACAATCGTTCACAACGGCATTATAGAAAATTTTTCAACGCTTTCCGAAGAGCTTATACGAGACGGCGAAAAGTTTGCCTCGCAGACGGACAGCGAGGTTATCGCAAAGCTGATAGATAAATATTATAAGCAAAACGGCGATTTGTTTTACGCGGTCACACGCGCGGTTAAACGGCTCGTCGGGTCGTTCGCACTTTGTGTTGCGTGCGAGCATTTCGACGGACTGATTGCCGTCAAATATAAAAGCTCGCTAGTTTTAGGCTTTTCGGAAGACGGTACTTATATTGCGAGCGACATTCCCGCTTTGCCCCAGACTGTTAACCGAGTTTGTATCCCGCCCGACGGGGTAATAGCCGTTATATCTCCCGATAATACCCGCCTTTACGGGTTCGATTTACAGCCCGTAGAGTGTGTTCGACAAGGCATATCCACGGGGCAATGGGTGGCGGAAAAGGGAAAATACCCGCATTTTATGCTGAAAGAGATTAACGAAGCACGGCAAACGGTGCTTGACACGGTGGACGCGTTCTTCCGTTGCGGGTGCGTGAACAGGCTTGAAAAACTATGCCGAGAATGCGAGCGTATTATTATTACGGGGTGCGGAACGGCGTATAACGCGGGGTTGGTCGCCAAACCGTTCTTTGAAAAAAACGGCGTATATTGCAACGTAGAAATTGCGAGCGAACTGCGCTATTTCCCTCCCGAAGTAAATAACAAAACTTTGGTTATCGCCGTCAGTCAGAGCGGTGAAACGGCGGACACGGTAGAGGCGGTAAACGCGCTTAAGAACAGGGGCGCCAAGGTTGTCGCCGTTACCAACTGCGGATATTCTGCGATAACGCGCATAGCTCACGCCGTAGTTCCCGTATGCGCACGTGCGGAAATCTGCGTTGCCGCAACAAAGAGCTATATCGGGCAGGTTGCGGCGCTGTATCTTCTGTCCCGCATTTCAGACGGCTGCGGAGTTGCGGGGGAGGAGCTTAAAGAGACTGCTCTGCTTATTTCCGACGTTCTGAGTGAACAGCAAAAGGCGGAAGATTTTGCAAAGCTGTGTGCGGAAAGCCGGGCGGTGTTCTTTCTCGGTAGGGGGAGCGATTGCGGCGCGGCGGTGGAAGCAAGCCTTAAACTCAAAGAGGTATCCTACGTCTTTTCCGACGCATATCCCGCGGGCGAACTAAAGCACGGAACGCTTGCGCTTATAGACGGGGAAACGCTGAGCGTATTTATAATATGTGAAAAGACCGTAGCCGAAAAGTGCGTGAACGCGGTCGAGCAAGTGCTTTCCCGCAAGGGCAAAGCGGTGGTTATAACCTGTATAGACGCTGTTGCGGAAGAGCTTAAGGATAAAGCCGAAATATGGCATATACCCCATACTATTCCCAAATTAACGCCCATTTTAAGCGCGGTTGCGCTGCAACTTATCGCATATAAGGCGGCTGTTATGCTTGGGCGAAATCCCGACAAACCGCGGAATTTAGCTAAATCCGTAACGGTGGAATAAAGCGAAAAAGGGGCTGACTTCATAAGGAAGTCAGCCCCTTTTTTTGTGTATTATTTTGTTTTTTTAACGACATATTTTTCTTTAAGCGTCGCTATATCTTCGTCCGTTACGCCCAGTTCCTGTTTGCAATATCCCGCAATCGAACCGTATTTTGCTTTCATATCGTCTATCGGCGCTTTCATATAACTCGGTTTAGCCGCCATCATTCCGAACAGTATTTT
Source organism: uncultured Clostridia bacterium (assembly GCA_964468955.1). GTDB lineage: Bacteria > Bacillota > Clostridia > Christensenellales > Borkfalkiaceae > Coproplasma. The sequence continues at coordinate 7,138 of CAYXXB010000050.1, forward strand.
TTTAAACCGCAGATACAAAGGCGCGATGACAAGCCCCGCTCTGTTCCAGAAAAATCGCTTGCGCTGAAAATAGTGGGAGGCTACGTAGTCCTGCAATATAATTTTTTCGTTCACTCCCAGCAGACCTTCCACAAGCATTGCGAGTATTCCCGCCCTGTCCTTGCCGCCGCTGCAATGCCATAAAATACAGTCTTCGTTGTCGATAATAAGTCTTAGTGCCTGAGCGAGTAATTTCTTGGGTTCTTCGGAAAAGAGTACGGAGCGGTACATTTCTATCATATAATTGTCCGCGTTGCCGAACTCGTCCTTTATCCTGCGAGATTCTATCGCCATAGTTTTCTGCATACTCTTCTCGCGGGTTATGCCGGGAGTTGCCGTACACAAAACGGGGAAATGCACATAGTTAACCCCTTCCCAAAGCGTGTCGGGCGCTTCTTCACATTCCGTAAAAATTCTCAAATCGATTACGGTTTTTACGCCCATATCTTTGAGCGCCTGTACCGTGCTTTCGTGAATTTTATAAAGTTTTCCGCTGCGGATAAGCTTTCCTTTTTTAATAACGCCGTCTTCGGTGGGGATTCCGCCGAGGTCACGCGTGTTGAAAAGCCTTTTCAGCTTTAATCTTTTTATGTGCATATTAGTATTTTATCATTGATTTATTACGCCGTCAAGCGTTGTACGGGCGTTTGGAATGCGGTTTTTGGCTATCGAACTGCGTTTGAGTTAAAAAAATTTGTGGTAAAAGTGTTTAAGGCGGCTTTAAAAGTTTTATATTTATATTGTAAACAAAAAAACACGGAAAAATTTGCGAAATTTTAAAGGATGCGCGATGGCTGAAATGAACGAGAATTTGGAAAATAATATAAACGGGCAACCCGCAAGGGCGGTTGAAAAGGATACTGCTCAACAACAGACCCAACAGCAAAAACAACAACCTCAACAGCAGGTACATCAACAGCAAGCGCAGCAGCCTCAACAACAGGTACATCAACAGCAAGCGCAACAGCCTCAACAACAGGTACATCAACAGCAGACGCAGCAGCCTCAGCAACAGGTGCATCAACAGCAGCCGCAGCAGCCTCAGCAACAGGCGCAACAACAGCAGACGCAACAGCCTCAACAACAGCAGACGCAACAGCAGGCTCAGCAACCTCAACAGGCGCAACAAACACAACAGCAACAAGCCCGTCAGCAAGCCGAACAATATGCACAGCAACAGGCATATGCTCAACAGCAAGCCGAACAATATGCACAGCAACAGGCTTTTGCGGAACAGTACGCTCAGCAACAAGCGTATGCGGAACAGTATGCACAGCAACAGGCTTATGCCCAGCAATATGCTCAGCAACAAGCGTATGCTCAGCAACAAGCTTATGCACAACAGCAGGCTTATGCCCAGCAACAGGCGGAACAATACGCACAACAGCAGGCTTACGCACAGCAACAAGCAGAGGCGGCGCGTCATTCTGCCGACGAGCTTGCAAAGGCTATGCAGGCGGCGGAAGAATACAAGCGCAAGTGGTATGCCGTTACAGCCGAGTACGACAACTACCGCAAAAGAATGGCTACGGCAACTTCCGTGGCGTATGCGGACGGCAAGGCTGAAGCTATTTTAAAGCTGTTGCCCGTTGCTGATACGTTCGGTTATGCATACGACGGCGCGGCTGACGAAAAGACAAGAACGGGAATTGAGAAAATCATAAAGAATTTCAACAATATTCTTCATTCTCTCGGCGTAGAGGAAGTCCCCGTTTCGGTCGGGAGCGACTTCGACGAGAGCGTTATGGAAGCGGTTATGAATTCCCCCTGCGGCGAGGGACAGCAGCCCAACAAGGTGAGTGCGGTACTCAAAAAAGGTTACAGACGCAACGGAAAGGTCATAAGATTTGCTCAGGTAGCGGTTACGGTGGAAAGTTAAAAAACGCGTTCGTCGGGCAATATATGCTCCCCAACGCATTTAAAATAAACAAAAACGATTTATAAAGAAAAAGAATTTAACGATACAATAAGGAGTTAAAAGGAGTTTAATTATGGGAAAGGTAATAGGTATTGATTTAGGTACAACCAATTCGTGCGTAGCGGTTATGGAAGGCGGCGAACCCGTCGTTATCGCCAACAGCGAAGGCAGCAGAACAACCCCGTCGGTTGTCTCGTTTAAATCAGACGGCAGCAGAATAGTAGGTCAGGCGGCTAAACGTCTGGCTGTCGCTCAGCCCGATAAAACAGTTATCTCAATCAAAAGGCATATGGGCGAGAGCTATAAAGTAAATATAGAAAAGGGCTATTCCCCTCAGGAAATTTCCGCGATGATTCTTACCAAACTGAAGACGG
>CAYXXB010000051.1:0-9380 GCA_964468955.1 uncultured Clostridia bacterium
CGGTACGCGGTCACAAACTTTTAAAGGATAAATCCGATGAAATGGTGCGCCGCTTTTCGCTTATAATAAAAGAAAACAAACGCCTTAGGGACGCAGTGGAAAAAGAGCTTTCCGAAACTTTAAGGCAGTTTTCGGTTGCGCGTTCGGTTACGCCCGCATACCGTGCGGAAACGGCTTTTGCAATGCCGTCCGTTGCGGTCAAAGCCGACTGCGGCATTAAAAGCGTAATGGGGGTGGAGGTCCCCGAAATTCAGCTTGTAAACGAAAAGCACGCGGACGGACTTCCCTACGCGTATCCCGAAATCACGAGCGAGGCGGACTATTCGGTAACCAAAGCGGCGGCGCTTCTTCCCAAAATGCTCGCCCTCGCGGAAACGGAAAAGACGGTTAGAATGTTGGCGGACGAAATAGAGCGCAACAAACGCCGCGTAAACGCGCTTGAATACGTTATGATACCTCAGCTTGAAGAAACTATCAAGTATATAAAGAGCAAGCTTGACGAGAACGAGAGAGCGGCTGTAATAAGATTGATGAAAGTTAAAAACAAAGCAGAAGTTTAATAAAGAGAATTAAAAAAGCCACCCGCTGTGCGGGTGGCTTTATTTTTTATAAAATTACATTACGTATACGCCTTCGGGACTAATCAATGCGCAAACGGTTTCATTTTCCTTCCAATCTTTGGAGTCGACTTTGTAATACATTCTAGCCTTCCAATATTTCTGTTCGCCGTTAGTGGAAGCTCTTGTTTCAATCGACTTGTTCATATCCAAATCAGCTATGCTGTTTCTGCAAACCAAAGTCATAGTGCTGTGGTTTTCCTGATAAGTATCGGAGCAATACAGTTCTACAACTACCCTGACTACTGCGGGAAAAAGTGTGAATGAATTTGTTACAGTTGCCCAAACTTCACCATTTCCGCAGTCCAGCGCAAGATCTAAAGAAGTAAATATTCCATAAGGTACAGCTTCTTCACCTTCGGCGGTTTGCCAATCTTCTGGAACTTCCGAAACGTTATCGGCGCTGGCAATCAAGGGTTTTAAACCGAAGCCGATTAAACAGCATAAAAAGAGTGCAATAAGAAAACCTAAACTTAAAAATTTTTTTATCCGCGTCATTTGTAACCTCCCTAACGCTTTAGTATAAAAAAATTATAAATTACTGTCTTTTTTCTGTCTGCCATCTTCCGTTTGCAATTCGCCAACAGGTGGTTGCGGGCGTTTTCTTTTATTTTTTGCCCATAAAATTGATAAAGTTATTATGCCGATTAGAGCAAGTATGCCTATACAAACGCAGACAATTCCAATCCACTCAAATTCAATAGAATTAGCAAATACTACTCCGCGCTTTGGTATTGTTAACAGATAAAACATAATAGAGCCAATTATGATATTTATTATAAAAACAGATATTAACAACACCAATAAAATAACAAATAAGGTCTTGTTTATAACCAATTTGTTGCCGCCTGACTGCACGCTTTCAGCTGCCGCGGTTTCGCTTTCTTCTGCTTTGCTTTCGCGCGTATAGTTGGAAGAAGACAGAAAATAATCCGAACCGACTCCGAAATACTCGGTCAATGCAATAATGTTATCGGTTGAAGGTATTTTGGAGTCTACTTCCCAATTAGAAATCGTTTGACGCGCAACGCCCAAATCGTATGCTAATTCTTCCTGTGAAATATCTTTTTCTGCACGCAATTTACGAATTTTTTTACCAATCGTTTCCATAAAGCTTTGTCTTCAGTCTGTATTAATCGTTAATTTCACGTCAAGCTTTAACGCTTGCCTCTTTGTATAAATATAACACAACTCCGATAAAAATTCAAATAATTAATAATTGCATTTTTACATTTTGCAATTGGTTTAAGTCAAAATGCAAACAAAAGGCGGTGGAGGGTTTTATTATACCGTGATAAATTTATTTCAAATTTGTAATATCGGATTTACAGAGGTTGCCAAGTAACGCAACCTCTAATTTTATGGTCGAACGGCAATGTTTTCATAATCCGTAAAAAGTTGGGTATTTATGCTGAAAAAATTGTTATATTATGTCACTTAGAGGATGGATAAGATGACAAAAGAAGAGGTAAGTTATGTTGTTAAAAGATATTCATTCCTTTATAAGCCTATTAAAAACGGATTGAAAGCAGCAATTTTTTATATAGGCAACAGAAAACAATCAATAGAAATTACCGACGATGTAAAAATTATTTGTGAAATTGTAGAGATATTGTACGAGAAAGAAAAAGACGACGTGGTGAAGCAAATGATTAAAGGACTTATATCAGGAGAAAGCGATATCTGGATAATGCGCAATATGCCTTATTCCAGGAATACTTACTATACGAGAAAAGGGTTGTTTTTCGAAAAAGTTTACAACTGCTGCATTTCCCGCGGACTCGTCAGCTTTGAAGAAATACTCGTCGAGGAAATTGCCTGATGAATAAACGCACCGCCCGAGGAACTTTGGAGTTGATAATTACGACGCTAATGGAATGTTTAGAGGAATTGTACAAAACGGATTGCCGGTGCAACGATTTTATTTACGGTGAAAAAACCGCATACGTAGAGTGTTTGGAACTCATTCAACGTTGGGAGGACGCGGAAAAGAACGGCTTGAATTTCAATATAGAAGCGCGTTTTCCGCTTTAATACAAGCGCTGTATTATAAGCGCAATAAATCCATATCGAGAAGAATATTGTCCTTGCGGACTTTATCCCACGAAAAACAGAAAACAAGTTCGTCAAGCGTTGCGGGGCGGTTGGTTTGCAAAAGCCCTGCGCAATAAGAAAGAAAGCCGAGTACGCGTTCGGGCGGGTAAGACTGTACAAGACGGGCGGCGCTGTCGCCTTCGCTCTTGCTCAGCTTGCGCCCCGATTTGTCGCATACGAGCGGTATATGGCAATAAACGGGAGGGGTGTAGCCCAAAAGACGCATAAGCCAGATTTGGCGGGGCGTGCTTGTCAGCAAGTCGTTTCCCCTTACGACTTCTGAAACGCCGCTCTCGCCGTCGTCTACGGCTACGGCGAACTGATACGCGTAAACGCCGTCGCTTCGGCGCAGAATGAAATCTCCGCAATCTTTTTCAAGATTCTGCGCGAATCTTCCCGCAATTATATCGTCGAAAACGATATCTTCGTCGGGAACCTGTATGCGGAAGCAGGGGCGGCGTGAAACGCTTTTTTGCTTTATCTGTTCGTAGGTGAGATTTCGGCAAGCGCCCGAATAGATTACTCCGCCGTCGCTAAGCCTCGGCGCTTCGGCTGCGTGAAGCTGTGCGCGCGTACAGAAACACGGATAAATGCGCGCGTTGCGCTCAAGCTCCCGTTCCTTGGCGGTATATACGTCTTGACGTTCGCTTTGCCAAAGTATCGGCTCGTCGCTTTTTAATCCCAGCGCTTCAAGCGTAGCGATTATTTTTTCAGCCGAGCTTTCGGGGCATCTGTCTTTGTCCAAATCCTCTATGCGTATGAGGAATTTCCCGCCTTTGCTTTTTATCGAAAGGTAGGCAAGAAGTGCGCACAAGAGATTGCCCGCATGCATTTCGCCGCTGGGAGTGGGGGCAAACCGCCCCGTGGGAATTACGTTTTTATTTTCCGCGTTCATCGCATTTTAGTTTATCACGCTTTTTACTTTGCTGTCAACGGGCGGGATGAAAATGTTGCTTAAAGGCAAATTAAAACGGCACCGCCTAAAGTCGGGGTGCCGTTTTGTTTTTGTTATTTACTTTTTAATTGCCTTGCCGCCCGTAATGACAATCATCTTTACGGCTTGGATAGAGAAGCTGTCGGCAATAACCGTGAGCTTTTTATCAAGCGTTCCGCGTGCAAGAACTTTTATGTAAGTGGTCTTTTTGTTGAAGCCCTTCACGCGCTTTTTAATCTCTTCAAGAGTAACGGTTTCGCCGTCTTCGAAGTTCTGTGAAAGGGTGTCGATGTTGATTATTTCCGCTTTCGTTCTGTCGGAGATGCCGCCCGAAACTTCGAGTTCGCTTTGCGCAACCTCGTCTTCCATAAGGCTGTCAACCTCTTTCGCGGTTACGCTCTGGCGGATATCGCTGGGCTTGAACATCGTGCCGCTCTGCGCTTCTTCGTCTGTAAGCTCCTTAATGAGTTTGCGTTCGATGAGCGCGTCCGTCGTTTCGTAAGGATACTGTGAAGCGTAGTCTACGTTTTCCGCCTTCTTGCTTAATTCCAAACCGTTTTTGTTCATAAGCTCTGCAATAAGCTCTTTGGAATAACGCAGTCTTCTGTCGTTCTTTATGCGGTAGAGGCAGGGGGTTTCCGCGTAGGATTTTACTTCCGCAACGCTTTCAACGTGGTATTTGCCGTTTTCGTATTCGGCAGGGTCGAGTGCGAGAACGATTGACAGCGTTTTGCCGCGCAGGCGCATTTTTGCAAGCGCCTTTCTTCCCGCACGGAACGTTTCCCATTTCCAGCTTACACGGCTCTTAACGCCCTTGTAGGAAAGCAGGCAGTTTTTGATTTCAGAGTAGTAATTCTTCGTTTCGTCGCCCGACTGAATGAGCTTTGCAAGGAAGCTCTTGCTGTATTTGATGACGATATAGCGCATTGTGCCGTCTTCGATAACGGGTTTCAAACGTGTGATTTCGTCGTCGTTTTCTTCCTCGACTGCTGAAGCAATGACCTGTTCGCTCAACACGAGGGGAATTTCCTCGGGTTCTTCTTCTGCCGCTACGGGAAGAGGAACGGGAGCGGGTTCAGGTTCGGGTTCAGGTTCAGGCTGAGGCTCGGGTTCAGGTTCGGGTTCAGGCTCGGGCTGAGGCTCGGGCTCAGGCTGAGGCTCGGGTTCTTTCTCTTCTTCTACGGGAGCGGGAGCAGGGGTTTCAACTTGCTGTTCGGCAGGTTCGTTTTTCTTTTTGCCAAGCAGGGTTATTGCCGTTGCCGCGCCGCCGAGTACTAATGCAACGCCGAGTAGTACAAAAAATATTATCATATTAAGCCTCCGATTTCCTGTTCTTGCGAACAAGTCTGTAAACGATGTATACAACTTCGCCTGCGATAATTACACCCAAAATAATGTTGAGTATAAGCCAGACGTTAGCCGAGGTGTCTTCGAGTTTGTCGATTTCGCGCGTTTGAGTGTGACTTGCATCGGTTAAGCAAACGCGTTGTTCTTCGCCCGCTTCCTTTGTAGTTGCGGGTTTTGTTACCGTCCAACTGCCCCAATTATGTTCAGCCAAGGGGACTTCATCCGTCTTGGTTTCGCCGCAACCTATACAGGTGAAGGTTGCCGAACCTTTTTGCGTGCAGGTGGCGGGAGTGATTACCATACCGCCGTTCCAGAAATGATCCGTCGTAGGAATTTCTTCCGTGCTGATTTCGTCGCAGTGCGTGCATGAGAAAGTCATTACGCCCTTTATGGAGCAGGTGGGGGAAGCGGTTACCGTCCCTTCGCCCCAACTGTGACCCGTCGTGGGGATAACCTCCGTTTGCTTTTCACCGCAATCCAGACAAATGTAAGTCATAACGCCCGTTGTCTTGCATGTAGCGGCAACTGTCACCGTGCCTACGCCCCAGTTGTGTCCTGTGTGCGTTTCTTCAGCTTGCGCTACTGCTGCGGGAGAAAGACAGAACGCCGCGGCTAAGCCCAAGACCGCCGCAAAAGCGACGGCAAAAATTGTTAAAAAACTCTTTTTAATCTTTTTAAACATAAAACCCCCTTTGATTTTATGCCGTCACTCGACAGCATAACAGCCCCGCCGGGCTGCCGAAAATCAATATGTGTTTAATATTTTTATAAAATATTACCTTCATTTATTGTATCACCGCTATTATATATTGTCAATATCCAAAGTTTAATTAGAGTGCTATAATTTAACATATTCGGCAAGTTTTTAACAATTTTTGCATAAGAAAAGATGTGCCTTTCAGGAGGCTTCAGGGGAAAGATTATTTACGTATTGATTAATGCGTTGAGATGTGATATAATCGGATAAATGACAAGAATGTAAAAAAATTTTAAATATAATATAAGGAGTTTATTTTATGTTAAAAGATTTAGGAGTAAAGCCTTACGCGTTCCCTATGCCCGTACTGATGATTTCCACCTATAACGAGGACGGAAGCGTTGACGTTATGAATATGGCTTGGGGCGGAATATGCGCGGAGAATATGGTGGCGCTGAATATTGACGAGGACCATAAAACTTCGGAAAATATCAAACGCACCGGCGCGTTTACTTTGAGCATTGCCGACGTTGACCATATCGAAGAAGCAGACTTTTTCGGTATTGCGACGGGCAACAAAATGAAAGATAAGTTTGAACGTTCGGGTTTGCACGCGGTGAAGAGTACAAGGGTTAACGCGCCGATAGTAGAGGAATTTCCTTTGACGCTCGAATGTAAAGTAGTTGAATGTCAGAACACCGTTTACGGTTTCAGGGTTCTCGGTGAAATACTAAACGTTCTTGCGGACGAAAAGGTGCTTGACGAAAAGGGCAAGGTTAATCCTGCAAAGCTCAATGCGTTTGTGTTCGACCAATTCCAAAGTGGGTATTACGCTGTAGGCGAAAAGGTGGGACAGGCTTGGCAAACGGGCGCAAAACTGATGAAGAAAGAAATTTAAATTTCGGGTGTTAATTTTATGTTAAATAAATAGTTACAGAACAAACGCCGCTTTCTGGCGGCGTTTGTTCTTTTTGCTGTTAGGCTGTATTTTTACATTTCTTTATGAAAGTACAATATTGTTTGTGCCGCACATAAGTTGCTCTTAATGTAAAAATGTGCTAAAATAATTATAAGAAAAAGGCACTATTAAAAGGAAACAGCATGAAAGTAGGTGTTATAGACGTAGGCGGAGGGTTTCGCGGAATTTATGCAACGGGCGTTCTGGACTACTGTCAAGATAACGGGATAGAGTTTGATTTGGCGTTAGGAATATCCGCAGGAAGCGCTAATCTGGCGTCATTCCTTGCACGGCAACGCGGGAGAAACTATACGTTCTATATGGAATATGCTTTCAGAAAGCAATATGCAAGTTTGCGGAATTTTATCTTTAAAAGAAATTTCTTCAATATGGAATACGTTTACGGAACGTTATGCAAAAAGGACGGGGAGAATCCGTTGGATTATCAGGCGTTGCGTGATAATCCCGCCGAATTTATAGTGATAGCAACCGAAGCGGAAACAGGGAAGCCCGAATACTTTGATAAAAGCTACTTAAAACAAGATGTTTACGATACGTTAAAAGCCTCTTCGTCCATTCCGTTTTTCAATAAGCCGTACATAATTAACGGGAAACCGTATTATGACGGTGCGCTCGGTAATCCCGTACCAGTTAAAAAAGCGTTTGAAATGGGGTGTGATTTCGTAGTACTGATACTCACAAAGCCCGCAGATAAGCCGCGTGAAGTCGGCAGCGATGCTAAAATTGCAAAGCGTATAAAAAAGATATATCCCCAAGCGGCAGAGCAACTTCGGTTGCGTGCCGAGCATTATAACGAAAGCGTTTCGTTGGCTAAAGAATATGCAAAGCAAGGGAAACTGATTATCGTTTCGCCCGACGATACTTGCGGAGTAGATACGTTACATAAGGATAAACCGTCGCTTAAAAAGCTTTATGACAAAGGTTACGCCGACGGACAAGTAATCAAAGAGTTTTTACAAAATATTCAAAATTAAATTTGAATAACAACTTTGGAGAACTAACTATGGAAAAAATAGCAATTGTCACTGACTCTAATTCCGGCATCACACAGGAAGAAGGAAAAAATCTCGGGATATTTGTAATACCTATGCCGTTTACAATTGACGGCAAAGAATATCTGGAAGATATATCTATTACGCAAGGGAAGTTTTTTGAGCTTTTGGAAAACGGAGCGGAAGTAACGACTTCGCAACCGTCGCAATCGTATTTAGAAGAATTATGGCAGGAATTGCTTAACTCTTACGAAGAAATAATCTATATCCCTATGACAAGCGGTCTGAGCGCAACCTGCGAAAACGCGAAAAAGTTTGCGGAAAAATTTAACGGCAGAGTTCACGTTGTTGATAATTTAAGAATTTCGGTGCCTCAAAAAATAAGCGTATATGAAGCCGTCCGAATGGTGCATGACGGCAAAACCGTTAAAGAAATTTTAGAACACTTTGAAAACACAATAGGCAAATATTCGATTTACATAACACTTAGTGTGTTAAAATACTTGAAAAAAGGCGGAAGGATTACGCCTGCCGCCGCCGCTCTCGGCGATATGTTTAAGTTGAAACCAATCCTGTCTTCACGTGGACAAAGTTTTGATAAGTTTGCAGTTGCTCTTTCTATGGGGCAAGCTAAAAGGAAAATGATACAGCAGATTAAAAACGAGCTTAACACCGAGTTCAAACGCGAATACGAACAAGGTAAGATGGCGCTTTTAGTTGCTTATTCAAAGGTTAAAGACGACGCAATCAAATTTGCTAAAGAAATAGAGCAGGAATTTCCGACGATGAAAGTTCTTTACGTTGATCCGCTGTCTTTAAGTGTTGCCTGCCATACGGGCGCAGGGACGCTGGGTATAGGAATTTGTGTTTGCGATTATATTTAAAATATCAAGGAATTTTGTATGTTCGGTAAAAAGAAAAAGAATGTTGCTAAACAGCACAAAACAGATTTGGAACAGATTGTAGAAGATTATATTGTATGTATCTGTTACTTTTATAGGGGTGAAAAACCGCCGTTTGTTAAAAGTTTTAAGGACGATGTTCATTTTTGGCTTGAAACCGATATAGGTTTGATTGAGTTAGATAATATACCGCACGACAATCAGGAACTTACCGAACGCTGTTGTGAAATCGAGTGTTTAATTGCCGATAACGGTTATTCAGACGATGAAATTATTAAAATTTTAAATGAAGAAATAAAAAATCAGTGGTAGCCCCTTCAGGGGCTACTGCGCTAACGCTTCGTGCGTCGCCTACGGCGGCGGGCGAACCGCAGGGTTTAAGTCCTATGAAGATAAAACAAAACCCAAGTCATGTATGACTTGGGTTTTGTTTGGTGCACCTTCAGGGACTCGAACCCTGGGCCCACTGATTAAGAGTCAGTTGCTCTACCAACTGAGCTAAAGGTGCATTTATTATGTACCGCACTAGGCGGATTTTTTATTTTGTGGTGGTCCATCCGAGATTCGAACCCGGGACACCTTGATTAAAAGTCAAGTGCTCTGCCGACTGAGCTAATGGGCCAAAATGGTGGCTGGGGTGGCAGACGAACCTATGAATAAGTCCCTTGAGCGCCTGCCGTCCATACGGATTTGAATTTGGCTGGGGTGGCAGACGAACCTACGAATAAGTCCTTTGTGTGCCAGCCGTCCATACGCAATTGAATTTGGCTGGGGTGGCAGGATTTGAACCTACGAATGCGGGAATCAAAATCCCGTGC
>CAYXXB010000052.1:0-9255 GCA_964468955.1 uncultured Clostridia bacterium
CGAAAGTATTCGCAAATTGGGTCGCGCTGCGCAAAAGTGTGATTTTGCTTGCTACATTATTTATTTTTCTATATTTGATTAATCGTCCTTGCCCAGCGAAGCGGGGGTTACGGAGAACGTGTTCGATATTCCGTCGCGGGAATAATCGTAAGGCAATTTCGCAACCGATTCAAGCGAAGCAAGCGCCCCGTTCTTGTCCCTTCCGTGCATAGGGTTTGCACCCGGTGCAAGAGGCTGACCGGCTCTTCTGCCGTCGGGGGTGTTGCCCGTCTTTTTGCCGTATACAACGTTTGAAGTTATTGTAAGAATTGACGTCGTGGGAACGCTTTCACGGTAGGTGTAGTGTCCCTTTACCTTGTTCATAAACGTCTTGACAAGCCAAACCGCAATGTCATCCGCCCTGTCGTCGTTGTTGCCGTACTGGGGATATTCCCCTTCCGTCTTAAAATCTACGACCAATCCCTCTTCGTTGCGTATGGGGTAAACCTTTGCGTACTTGATTGCCGAAAGCGAATCAACCGCACAGGAAAGCCCTGCTATACCCGTCGCAAAGAAACGGCGGACCTTGGTGTCGTGCAATGCCATTTCCAGCGCTTCGTATGAGTATTTGTCGTGCATATAGTGAATTAAATTGAGCGTATTGACATACAGACCCGCAAGCCAGTCCATCATTTGCTCGTACTTGGTTTTTACGTCCTGATAATCGAGAGGGCCGTCGCCGAGTACAGGCGCGAACATGGGGGATACCTGCAGAGGTTTACCCGTCTTTTTATCCTTGCACATTTCGTCTTTGCCGCCGTTGATTGCATACAGAAGACACTTAGCAAGGTTAGCTCTCGCACCGAAGAACTGCATATCCTTACCGACGCGCATACAGCTTACACAGCAAGCTATGCAATAGTCGTCACCCATTTCGGGGCGCATCAAATCGTCGCTTTCGTACTGTATTGCCGAAGTCGCAATAGACGTTTCGGCGCAGAATTTCTTGAAGCCTTGGGGAAGATTTTTAGACCACAGAACCGTCAAATTGGGTTCGGGGGCTGGTCCTAAGTTGGTAAGCGTGTGAAGTATTCTGAACGACGATTTGGTAACCAGCGTTCTTCCGTCTACACCCATACCGCCTATAGATTCCGTTACCCACGTGGGGTCGCCGGAAAACAGTTCATTGTACTCCCTTATACGCATGAACTTGACGATACGCAGTTTCATTACGAATTGGTCTATAAGCTCCTGCGCCTGCTTTTCGGTAAGCGTGCCGTTTTTCAAATCGCGCTCGATATAAATATCGAGGAAAGTCGAATTGCGTCCTATGGACATTGCGGCGCCGTTCTGGTCCTTGACCGCGCCGAGGTATCCGAAGTAAAGCGCCTGAATAGCCTGTTGAGCCGTCTGTGCGGGCTTGGAAATATCAACACCGTAAGTTGCAGCCATTTCCTTTAATCCGTTGAGGGCTTTAATCTGTTCGGAAAGCTCTTCCCTGTCGCGGACTTTATCTGGCGTCATTTCACCGTCTATTAAATCCTTGTCGCGCTGTTTGTGTTCCACAAGATAATCCACGCCGTAAAGAGCGACTCGGCGGTAATCGCCGACAATTCTGCCTCTGCCGTAAGTATCGGGCAGTCCAGTAAGAATATGGGCTGTGCGGGCGCGGCGCATTTCGGGCGTGTACGCGTCGTAAACGCCGTCGTTATGAGTTTTGCGGTAGTGCGTGAAAATATATTTGATTTCGGGGTCAAGCTCGTAACCGTACATATTGAGAGCCTGTTCCGCCATCTTTATGCCGCCGAAAGGCTGTAATGCGCGCTTAAAAGGCTCGTCCGTCTGCAAACCCACGATTTTTTCAAGTTCTTTATCTATATATCCTGCAGCGTGGCTTGTGAGCGTTGAAACGGTTTTCGTGTCGGCTTTGAGGACGCCGCCCGCTTCCCTCTCCTTTGCGGAAAGGTCGAGAATTTCTTTCCATAATTTGCCTGTTGCTTCGGTAGGTCCTTCCAAGAACGCTCCGTCGCCTTCGTAAGGGATATAATTTCTCTGAATAAAGTCGCGGACGTTTACTTCGTCTTCACTCCATTTACCGGCTGTAAACCCCTGCCATTGCTCGTACCTCATCAATTTTCTCCTTGTTTACTGTTTTTTTCGAATTGTTCTAATTTTGCCTGTATCCAAAACTCCAGAATTTCCTGCGGCTGATACCCCGAACACTGCGCGAACGGAACTCCGTCCTTTGCAAGTATTACGGCGGGTATTCTGTCTATTTGAAACTTTTCCGCAAGCTCGGGCTGTTCTTCCACATCTATCTTTACAAATTTTAGTGAAAACTGCTCGGCTAAGTCCCGCATTACGGGCATGATCGCCAGACAGTTAGCGCAGGAATCGCCGCCTATTTCGATTAGGCAAATTCCTTTAAGTGAAATATCTTTCATATTATTCCCAAAATTTTTTTCGCGTTCTGCACCCGTTCTTTTGTCGGCGGCTGAACGTCTTTAAGCGCGTACTGCAAATTCAATCTGTCGTATTTGTTCGCACCCATTGTGTGATAAGGCAGAACTTCCACCTTTTTCACCGTTTTAAGCTGCGATATAAAAGCAGAAAGCTGCTTTAAATAATTATCGTCGTCCGTTATATCGGGAACGAGGACGTGCCTTATCCACATATCCTTGCCGATATCCGAAAGATGACGGGCGAACTGCAAAATATTTTTGTTGGACTGACCCGTAAGTTCTTCGTGCTTTTCGTCGTCAATATGCTTTATATCGAGAAGAACCAAATCGGTAACCGCCAAAAGCTTGTCCGTAACGTTTTTATCAAGGCGGTTGTACATAACTCCCGACGTGTCGAGCGCCGTATGCACGCCTTTTTCTTTCAGTATTGTAAATATTTCGGTTACGAACTCTGCCTGCATCATAGGTTCGCCGCCCGAAACCGTTACCCCGCCACCGCCGGTAAAATACGATTTGTATTTAAGCGCGTTCGCTGCGACCTGTTCGGCAGTGTACTGTTTGCCTTCGCCTATCATCCAAGTGTCGGGATTGTGGCAGTACAGACAGCGCAGAGGACAGCCCTGTAAAAACACGACGAAGCGTATTCCCGGTCCGTCTACCGTACCGAACGACTCGAATGAATGAACGTAGCCCACTCCCAAAGCACCTCCGCATAAAAAATGAGCAATCTACAACTTGACAGCGGTAAAATTGCCCAGACGAACGACCAAAGATTTTCTGTGCCGCTCCCTGCGGTTATTCCGCAAAATTCGTCAGTTACGGCACGTCTTTATGTTGTGAAATAATATTAGCATACGCAAAACCTTTTGTCAACACTTTATTACAAAATATTGATTGTAATTTTAATCTTTTACACAATATGTTGTATTATATGATAGAATAAATAATTCCGACCAACACGCCCGAGAATACGCCGAACACGATTATTGGTCCTGCAACGTTAAACATTTTCGCCGCCATTCCGTAAATCCAGCCCTCTGTTTTGAACTCGATTGCGGGTGAAGCAACAGAGTTTGCAAAGCCCGTTATAGGAACGATTGAGCCTGCGCCGGCGTGTCTGCCTATTCTATCGTAAAGTCCCAAGCCCGTCAGAAGACAACCGAGGAATATTAAAATTACCGAAACCGCGCCCGCAAGCACGTCGCCAGATAACCCCGCAAATTCAAGCATATACCTGAAGAACTGACCTATACAGCAAATGAAGCCGCCGACGCCGAAAGCGGCGGCGCAGTTCTTAAGGTGCTTTGTGGGTGGATCCTGCGTTTTTACGTAATTTAGATAGTTGTAATTATAATTGTCCTTATGCTTGCCTGTCATTTCTGATAACCCCTTGTTTTGCGCCCTTATACAGCGTTTCCCTTTCGTCCCTGCGCGATAAATCTATTTCCTTTTTCATTGGTTGAACATCCTCTCGTCAAAATACAGCGTTAATTTTTCCGGCATTACGCGGCTTGCATACCGCATTACGTTGTTCTTTGCTCCGCAAGTACGCACAATGGGCGGCTTGTCCGAAATAAGAGTTTTGTAAATATCTTCAGCCACCCGCGAGGGTTTCATTCCGCTCTGTTCCATATTGGCGAGAGCGGCTACCGCCCTGTTCACGGATTTCGAATACGTCTTGTTTTCGTCTTCCGTATAAACCTTGCGTTTGAACGTGAAGTTTGTCGCAGTTCCCCCCGGAAGAATAGCCGTTACGTTTATACCGTAGGCGTTGAGTTCGGCGTTTGCCTCCCTTGCGAGCATTTCAAGCGCCGCCTTGGAACAGGAATAAAACGCGTCGAAAGGTATCGGAAGGTCGCCGCCGAGAGAGCCGACAAGCACTATTTTACCGCCGCGCTTTTTCATAAACGGCACGGCGGTCTGCATAGCTTTGAGCGCGCCGAAAAAGTTGACCTCGAAAAGATATTTGTAATCGCTCTCCTTTGCGTACTCTATCGGCGCAGCCATTGAAAAGCCGGCACAGTAAATCAACGCCGAAAGCCCGTGCTTTTCCGCAACGGTCGTTATAGCGTCGTAAGCGTCCGAACCTGCGGCAACGTCGGCGCAGAAGTTATTCACTTTCGCGTTATTGCACGGCGTGCGGGATATGTTTGAAACCGTCCAACCGCGGTTGACCAACCGCACGCACGTTTCGTAGCCTATACCCGAACTTCCGCCTATTATCACTGCCGAAGGACGGGTTTGTTTGCCGTTAGCTTCACTGTTACTCATATAAATAGCTTGCGGAAAGACGACAAAATTATTCAACCGAAAGCGATATCCAAAATCATCATAAGCGCAAATCCCAAAATTACGCCTATCGTCGCCTTTAATTTATCGCTTGCAAAGCTTTCTGGAACAAGTTCAGAACACACTACCGCTATCATTGCCCCCGCCGAAAATGAAAGAGCGAACGGCAACATTCCGCTCACCGCCGTCACGGCAATAGCGCCTATAACGCCCGCAATAATTTCAACCATACCCGAGAGCTGACCTATAAAAAAGCTTTTCGTGCGGGAATAGCCGTTTGCACGCAAGGGAAAAGCGACGCACATACCTTCGGGAAAGTTCTGTATACCTATTCCTACGGCGAGCATTATTGCGGCGACCGCACCCACGCTACTGCCCTGCGAAAGCGCGCCGAACGCGACGCCTACGGCAAGCCCTTCGGGTATGTTATGTACGGTTACCGCAATACACATCACCGCACACGAACGGTTTTTTATTTCCTTTTTACGGCTTATAGCGTTTATCGCCAAGTCTGTTGCTATAATAATAAAACCGCCGCACACAAACCCGACGGTAAGAACAATATATGAAAATTCGCCCCCCTGCTCCAACGCGGGCATAAGAAGCGAAAAAAACGACGATGCGAGCATTATTCCCGCCGCGCCGGACATCATCAGGCAAAAAGCCGTTTTTCCTACTTTTTTATAGAAAAACACGAACGACGCCCCAAGCGCCGTCAAAGCCCAAGTGAACGTTGTCGCAAGCAGCGCCTGCAACCAACCGTCCGCATTTATAAACCATTCCACAAATGTTATCTCCCGTAAAATTTCTCTATATTGCATAATATGCGGAAGCCGTCACGGTGTGTTTGCGTTTTTAAAGGCATAAAAAAGTCGGGACAATTTGTCCCGACTTTTTTGTCTTCGCTGAACTTTTTATCTTAAATGTATGACAGAATGGAAAGAACTATTCCGGCAACAATTGAAGCGCCGAAAATAATCAGCTGGTTTTTACCTAATTTTATCGTACGTTTATAAAGTACCGTCAAAAGAAACATACCTACAATAACAAATACTATAATAAGCATCGAAGAACCGTAGGTGAAATCGCATAACCCCAAAAGCCCCGCAGTAAAAAATGGAATCATTGTCTTATACCCGAACATACTTTCCGAAATCTGTTCAGCATTTTCGGCTTTGGTGTGTTTTTCAGTTATGAACAGTCCCGCCGTTGCGCCCGCCGTAAGCAATGAAGTAATAGTAATGGCAAGCACTAAATTGATTATGCGGGTTGTCGAATAGTTATAAACGTTAACACTTCCCCTCAATAGATTTGTAAAGTGTGTTGTGAGCAAATCAAGGGGAGCATATGGCATAAAATAGTCTACTGAATAGAAAATGGAATGACTTACTCCACCACTGTCTTTAAAATCCGTAAGTCCGTTTAAAACAGCTGCCGCGAGAAGAGCCGCACAAGACCAGAAAATTATAAAAACAATTCCGTCCATTAAGTTATTGGCGCGGGTAAATGCGAAAGAAGCCATTGCATATATACAGTATATTGCGGGCAGAGAACCGAAGTACTGGGGAATGAAATATACGGCGTTTATATATTCCTTAAATTTAGCCATATAGATAAACGCGCCAATCCAGTAAGCGACGGTATAAGGAATAAATACCGCAACAAGCCCGAGCAACAGTTTAACAGTTAAAATTTTAGTACGCGAAATAGGTAAGGAATAATATAAATCAACGCTGCGTTTTTTCATTCTGTAATTTAAAAGCCACACGGGAACGCACACGGCAAGCAATCCGCCTATTGTGGAAATAGCCGCAAGGTTTATTTCGTAAACGGCATTTGATGTATTAACGTTTACCGTCAGCCGTGGTAAGGCGTATATAATAATTGCAATCAGAGTAAGACAGCCTATTGTAAATGCGTTCTTTTTAAGTTCGTACAAAAAATATTTTTTCATTTTAAATACCCTCTTTCCTGCACTTCCTCTATAAACATATCTTCCAGATCCATAGGAATTTCTTCCATAATTACGGGATCCATTTTTGCAATTTTATCCTTAACCTCCTGTTTGTTGCCGCGCGCGACTACGGTTAAAACGCGTCCGTTAAGGTTAGCGCGGACATATTCGAACGGTAGCATCTCTGGCGTTATGGTCTGTTTAAATGCAAGTTGCAATTTGAAAATATTTTCAAGTGCTTTTTCTATGTTGCCGCTTATCTTAACATTTGTGTTATCAATCAGTATAAAGCTGTCGCAAATATCTTCAAGCTCGCGCAAGGAATGAGAAGCTATTATTACGGTGGAACCGCTCTCCTGCAACTTAATTAACCCTCGTTTAAACTCAAGTCTGGCAAGCGGATCCAATCCGTCAAACGCTTCATCCAGAAAAAGATATTCCGGCTTGCATGCGAGCGCCGCAGAAATAAACAGCTGACGCTTCATACCCTTCGAGAAATTGCGGATAGGCTTTTTAAGATTAAGCGAGAATTTATCGGTAAAATATTTAAAGGTCTCGTCGTCAAACGGATAAAACGTACTATATAAAACTTTAAGTTTTTCGCCCGTAACGTTAGTGTCGTAATAGGGATCGTCTGCTAAAAAGAAAATTTTCTTTTTAGCGGCCTCGTTTTCGTATACGGGCAAGCCGTCTATAAGCGCTTCCCCCGAATCGGGTTTTATTACGCCGCTAATCATTCTCAAAAGCGTACTCTTGCCTACGCCGTTTATACCGATAAGACCGCATATACTGCCCGATTCTACGGTTATCGTCGCGTCTTTGAAGACTGGTTTTTCACCGAAGTTTTTTGAAAAGTTCCGTATTTCAATCATCATTATTCTCCGTAAATTTCATTTATAAGTTGCAACATCGCTTCGCGGCTAATGCCTGAATTTTTCAGTTCAATAAGTTTTTCTCTGGCAATCTGTCCAAAGTATTTCTTTTTATCAGCCGCACATACATATACGCCCTTTTTAGGTTGCGTATAAATGTAGCCGTCGGCTTCCAGTTCGGAATATGCCCTCTGTACGGTATTGGGATTTATTCCAAGTTGCATTGCAAGTTCTCTGCAAGACGGCAGTTTTTCGTTTTCTTTTAAAAGCTCCAAATCAACCTTTCTTTTGATAACATTTACTATCTGTAAATAGACGCTCAATTTTTCCATTCCTAAACACCAATCTGTATTAACTGTATTATCTGTATTAACTATATCAAATAGTTTTATTTTTGTCAATGCTTTTATGAAACAGTTTTTGAATCTTTCATTCATTAAAACGCAGACAAAAAAACTGCGCCGAAATTTCGGCGCAGTAATTGCAATGCAAATATAAAATTTAATTTTCGATTCTCTATGGGGAAGTGTGCTTTATCCCGACTTTTTAAATTGAAATTATTAAATTAAAGAGTTTCGAGAATTTTAACAAGGTCGCCTACCGTCTTGATTTCCGCAACCTTATCGTCGGGAATGGTCTTGCCCGTGCTGTCTTCGAGCTGCATCAAAAGTTCTACCACGTCAAGCGAATCAGCGCCGAGGTCATCAACTATTTTGCTATCGAGCGTAATTTTGGACTGAGCGACTCCGAGTTGTTCGGAAAGTATTTTTGCTATTTCTTCTAACATAATTTTATTCTCCTAAATGATATGCCATAATTTTACTTTATCGGCGCATTTTTGTCAAGTAAAATTTAATTTGCCTGCTTTTTGACCTGCTTTAACGAAAGCCCTATGCGCTGTTTTTTCTTGTCGAGGCTGATAATGACAGCCGTTACATGCTGACCGACTTTCAAAACGTCAGAAGGGTGCTTGATATATCTGTCTGTAATTTCGGAAACGTGAACTAAACCGTCCTGATGAACGCCGATATCTATAAACGCGCCGAAGTCGATTACGTTGCGTACCGAACCTTCCACTATCATACCGACAGCCAAGTCCTCTATGCTCATTATGTCCTTGCGCAAAACGGGCTGAGGAAGGGAATCGCGGATATCGCGTCCCGGCTTAATAAGCTCGGAAACGATATCGTTCATAGTTGCTTTGTCAAGACCGCAGTATTCGGCGGCTTTATCCTCGCCGTATTCCTTGACTTTTTGGGGCAAATCCTTTAAATTTCCTCCCTTTACGTCCTGCGCGGTATAGCCGAAAAGCGAAAGAAGCTTTTCCGCCTTTTCATAGCTTTCGGGGTGAACGGCAGTATTATCGAAAATGTTTTTACCGTCGGTTATCCTTAAGAAGCCCGCGCACTGTTCGTATGCTTTAGCGCCCAGTTTAGGCACTTTTAAGAGCTGTTTTCTTTCCTTGAATTTACCGTTTTCTTCACGGTATGCAACTATATTTTTCGCAACGCCCGAATTAAGACCTGCAACAAAGCGCAAAAGGTGCGCGCTCGCGGTGTTCAAGTCAACGCCGACGCTGTTGACGCAGTCTTCCAAAACGCCTCCGAGAACCGCGTCCAGACGTTTTTTATCCATATCGTGCTGATACTGCCCTACGCCTATCGACTTGGGGTCGATTTTTATGAGTTCAGCGAGAGGG
>CAYXXB010000053.1:0-9132 GCA_964468955.1 uncultured Clostridia bacterium
TTTCCATAATGCAGTTTCTGTCGTCGTTTTTATCCTTGGGCAGAAGCAGAATTTTGAGTTCGCCCTCTATTTCCGTAAGGCGGTGTTTACAGGAATACACCTCGTCGTTTAAAAGCTCGCGCATTTCCGCGTCCGTTTCCGTCTTTAACGCCTCTTCCGCCTGCGTCATTTTGCGTTTTTCCGAGGCGTACTCTTCGTATTTAAGCGCTGGTTCGGAAAGTTCCGCCTGTTCCTTTGCGACAGCCGTCCACTCCTCGCTGCCGGCGGGTAAAGACCCGTCCGAAAGCTTTATGGTAAGCGCATTGTATTTGTTGTAAATTTCCTCTATTTTACTGTTCATATTTATAAAGTAATGCGGACTTTTCCGTCCGCATTTTTCCTTGTATATTCTGCGTGTTAAAACGCTATCTTTAATATTCTGTCCACGCCGTTAAAATCTTTCGTAACCATAGCGTATTCGCGCTTTTCGAAAAGCTTTAAAACTTCCTCAGCCTGACCTTCGCCCACTTCCAAAACGAGCATGCCGCCGCGGATTATAAAGCGCTTGACTTCCTGCGCAAGCCGTCTGTAAAACTCAAGCCCGTCGTCGCCGCCGTCGAGAGCTATTCTCGGTTCGTAGTCTTTAACTTCCTTTTGAAGATAAGGAATTTCCGAACTCTTGATATAGGGCGGGTTACAAACTATAACGTTAAATCTGCCGTGAACTTTGCTGAACAAATCGCTCTGCACAAAAGTGACGTCAACGGAGTTATAGTTCGCATTTTCCTTTGCGACCATAATAGCCGCGTCCGAAACGTCCACCGCCGTTACCTGCACTCTTTTATTTCTGCAATGCTTAGCAATAGATACGGCAACGCAACCGCTTCCCGTACACATATCAAGGACCTTATCGCCGTCTTCGATAAGCCTTACCGCCTGTTCTGCAAGCAATTCGGTTTCGGGGCGGGGAATAAGCACTCTTTCGTCAACTTTGATTTTGCAATCGTAAAAATCCACGTCGCCGATTATATACCAAAGCGGTCTGCCCGTAAGGCGCTTTTCAACAAGCTCGTCTATTTTTCGCGTTTCCTCAGGGGTGATTAATCTCACTTCCGTCAGCTCGCTGCGCTTTATGTTAAGCACAATGCAGTAAATCCACTCCGCGTCGCTCGCGTCTATGTCCGCTTCCGCAAATATCTTCTTTGTTTCCGCAAGCATAGCGTTCAGTCTTCCGCCCGTAACGAACTTCGTTTCACCCAAAGCGGAGTCCGCGTCCATTTCCATAGCGGCTTTGAAGGCGGCTATCGCCACTTCTACCATCTCGATATCGGGTTCACGCGTGGTGAACACCTTCTGCAATAACATTCCGGGTGCTTTGAACACCTTGGAAATCGGTCCGTGAAAGTGTGCCAAAAGCTTTAAAATTTCGTACGAAATGCCCGTAATTACGGGAAGAAGCACGACTTCTATACCTATTTTCGCAAGCACTTTTAAGGGTGCTGAGGGAATTGTGTGAACCTTTAACGCCCAGTTTACTACGCCGATTATCACTATGTTGATAATCAGTACGATAAACAAAAACGAAGTGCCGCACCTGTCGTGTATGCGGGAACATTTCATAACGTTTTCGGGAGTGAGTTCCATTCCCTTTTCGTAACAGTTGATTGTTTTATGCTCGGCGCCGTGATAGCGGTACAGCCGTTTTATATCCTTCATAATGAGAATTAACCCGAGATATGCAAGGAATATAAACAACTTTAAAAAGCCGAGAATTACGAATTCCCAAACCGAACCGTCCAGAACGGGGAACCAGCCTTTGAGCAGTCCGACCAAGAAATTGGGAAGCCACATAAACAACGCCGCCGCAAGTATTACGCCTATGACTATCGACACAATGCTGATAAACTGCATAAAGTCGGCGTTGAATTTTTTAGCGAACCACTTTTCGATACGGCTGGGTTCTTCGCCGTCGCTGGTATAAACTTCCGAACTGCGCATAAGCGCTTTCATACCGCGCACTAAAGAAGTGACCATATTCACCACACCGCGCACGAGGGGAATACGCGACACAATACCCGCAGGTTTTATGCGGACTCTCTCCACCTGAATTTCACCTTGGGGGTCGCGTACTGCCGTACAGTATGAAGTTTTTCCCATCATCATAACGCCTTCTAAAACGGCCTGACCGCCTACGGAAGAGCATATTGACTTTTTCTTTTCTTTCTTTGCCATATATTATTATGATATAAACGATGAATTTACTTTACCCAAAAATTGTTACTCTTTTTTAAAGCGAGTAAAAAATAATTTCAAAATCCGTCCCTCTGTTTAGAAGCGAACAAGAAATAATTTCATTGTATAACCCTTGGATTAGAAACAAGCAAGACAAGGCGGATGTGGCTTGGCTGACGGGAGTTTACTAAGCGTAAATGACCAAAGCCAAACGCAAATCCAACGCCGTATTGCGCCGTTTATAATCCAAGAAAACTTATAAAGCGGTTTCAATACTCGAAATTGAAGCCGCTTTATAAGTTTAGATATTATATCTTTTCTTGAATTTATCAACACGGCCGCCCGTATCTACAAGCTTCTGCTTGCCTGTAAAGAAAGGATGGCACTTGTTGCATATATCCACTTTGAGCGTTTCAACCTTTTTGGTAGTACCCGTTTTGAAGGTTGCGCCGCACGCACATACTACCGTAACTTCGTGATAGTCGGGATGTATTTCGGGCTTCATATGTTTCACCTCGCTAATAATTTCTTTAATAAATGCTAAATTATTATAAATAATAAGTTTAATAAAGTCAATCGTTTTTTTACCCTATTGCAATTTTTTCAACGCAAATTAGCAGGGTGAACGGTATTTTAGGGTTTTCTTTGCAAAAAGGTTGATTTAATCGATAGTTCGTCGTATAATAAGTGCATATGGATAACTGGGTATTACTGGGAAAACAAAATCTCGAAAACCAACCGCAGAAAGAAACCAAGATAACCTCCACTCAGGTGAAGGTTAAGGTTACGCACGTGTTGCTTTCCAACTACGACGCGTTCTGCTATACGGGTGCGAAGGAAATCACCTATCCCAAAACGTTAGGCAGATTTGCTATCGGTGTCGTTACGGAAAAGGGCGACGCCTGCTACGGCGTGGAAAAAGGCGCAAAGGTTTACCTCAACGCCGTTCAACCGTGCGGCAAATGCTTTGCCTGCAAATCGGGCAACAGAAACGACTGTGAACACGTTCAGCTGGCGGGCGACGACTTCGACGGGTTTATGCGGGATTTCGTCGTTTGCGAATATTCCAACGTTTCAGTCATTCCCGAAAGCGTTTCCGATATGCACGCTTTGTGCATAGAACACGTCGCTTTGGCGGAAAATATATTTGATAACTTAAATCTTTCCGCGGGCAAGAGGGTAGCTATCGTCGGCGGCGGTTTCTTCGGCAGTATATTGGCTCAGGTTGCACTGTATCATAAGTTAGTACCCGTCGTTATAGACAACTACCCGCAGAATATCGCAAGACTTAAAAGAAGCGGCGTATTCTATGCGTACTTTGCCGACGACGCACTTTCCACCAATATAAACAATGCGACGAGCGGCGATTTATGCGACGCGGCTATTTACACCACATGTTGTAAACTTCCCCCTTCCGTTTCCGCAAGCGTGGTCGCAAGGCGTAAGGATTTGGTATTCGGCGGTTTCTGTTCGATGAGCTTTAACCTCGATATGGATTTCCTGTTCGAAAAGAGCCTTAAAGTCTACGCCGTAACCGACGGTTTCGGTTACATTGAAACGGCTATAAATATGCTCGTTCACGAAGCGATTGATTTAAGCAATATCGAAAAGGAAGTGCTTAGCGAATTCGATTTGCCCGCCCTGCTTACCGCACGCGCGGAAGCCGCGCCGTATGCGAGCGAGATGACCGTTCTTAAACTTGTAATGTAATTTGTTCACGCAAATCTTTTCTGCGAAAACATTTGCCGTGAGATTATTTCTTGTCGTAAATTGCTTAACGGGCGAAATAAATCCGCCCTTGCAATTTTCGGCATTGATTATTTTAGAAACGTTAATTAGTTTGTTTATGCCTTGAAAAATTTTAACGCAAGAGCTATCTTGCTAATTTTTCTTCAGCGAAAGCGCTTACCCTTTACATAAATTATTCAGTAGGTCGGGGCAGTGCGCTTTTTAAAATTTATCTTTTCACGATTATTTTTTTGCCTGTTAGTTATTGCCGCCATTTTCACGGCAATAATTTTTTTGTGCCTTTATTTACATTCACTGCTCCCCGCGGCGCTGGGCGCGGCAATTGCGTACGCGCTTTCCATAACGTGCGCGCTTTATCTTTTTTGCCACGACGGCGAAAACGATTATAAATGCGCGTGGCTTGCCGTCATCGCCGCTCTGCCATTAGTCGGCGCGCTTTTATACGCGCTATCCTGCACTGGTGCTAAAAAACGCGCTAACGACATCCTTCCTCCACCTCCGTCCTCTTACGCGGACTGCGAGTATTTCAAGGACGGCGCATATTATCTTGCCCGACTTAAAGAGTGCATTGCCGAAGCCGAACGCTTTGTATTTTTGGAATACTATATAATTTCCAAGGGTCACATATGGGAGCAGATTTATACCGAACTGAAAAACGCGCTTGCCCGCGGGGTGAACATAAAAATTATTTACGACGGTTTCGGAAGCTCGCTTCACGCCCCCGAAAAGCGTTTTAAAGAGCTGAAAAGAGCGGGTGCGGAAATTAAAATTTTCAATAGACTGTCGCCCTTCCCCGTCAGTCGGTTAAACTCCCGCAATCACAGAAAAATTGCCGCAATAGACGGCGAAAGAGTGTTTTTGGGCGGAGTGAATATCGCGGACGAGTACGCCAACCTTACCTCACCGCACGGTTACTGGAAGGACGGAGGATTGATGCTGCAAGGCGAAATTGCCGCTGATTATGCGGAAATATTTCTTTCCGACTTTTACGGAGAAAATCACTTATCCAAACACAAACACAAAACAGACACGGCCGTAACGCGTGACAAGAACGCAAAAACGGTTGTTCCCGTAACCGACGCGCCGGACGTAAAAAAGAGCTTCTGCAAGGAGCTTGTAGCCGCCAAGATATATTCCGCAACCGAGCGGGTGTGCATATTCACGCCATATCTTTGCGTTGGCGAAAAGCTGAAAGACGCACTGCTCTACGCTGCGGGGCGGGGAGTTCGGGTGCAAATTATCATTCCTCATATACCCGACAAACGGATGACTTTTGAAATTACGCTGTCGTTCGCGGCGGAGCTGTTAAAGCACGGCATAGAAATTTACCGCTACACCCCCGGCTTCATGCACTCCAAGTGCGTTATTTGCGATAACGAAGTTCTGCTTGGCAGTTATAACTTCGACTATCGCTCTATGAACCTCAATTACGAATGCGGAATCTGGGCGGGCGGCGAGCTTGCCGAACGGGTTTATTCAGATTTTAAAGAGAGCCTTTTGGCGAGCGCGCAGATGAAGGAGCGGACAATTTCCACCGTGAGAAAGACCGTAAGAGGCGCATTGAAGCTTTTCTCGCCCTTAGTTTAGTTGCGCTTAAGTCAAAACCGTGATAAAATGAAACCGACATATGATAAAGCTGATTGCATGCGATTTGGACGGAACGCTGTTGCCGCCCACAAAAATAATGCCCGACGAAACGTTCGGCTTGATTGAAAGATTTACGGCGGGTGGGGGCGTTTTCGCACCCGCGAGCGGAAGACAGCTGCCCAACCTTAAGAAGCTGTTCGCGCCCGTTCTCGATAAAATCGCAATCATTGCGGAAAACGGCGGGCTTGTTTATTATAAGGGCGAAATAATTTTCAGCGACCCCACTCCCGCCGACGGCGTTTTACGCGCACTCAACGTTATACGCGGCGTGGACGGTGTTTATCCCGTACTCTCATGTGCCGACTGCGCCTATTACGAGGACGACTTCCCCCGCTTTGTACAGACTTTAAAAAGGTCTTACTCTTCGGAAAAAAAAGTCTATAACTTGGACGTGATTGCGAAAGATATTCCCGCGCTGAAAATTTCCGTATGGGACGAACGCCCCGCAGCCGAACACGGCGGAATAATTCTGCCGCCACTTATCCACGGTTTGCGCACTATGATTTCGGGCTACGACTGGATTGACGTCAGCCGCGAGGGCGCTAACAAGGGCAATGCGCTACAGGCTTTAATGCTCAGTCTGAACGTTTCCAAAAGCGAATGTGCGGCTTTCGGCGACCATATGAACGATTACGAAATGCTTGCCGCAAGCGGTCACCCTTACGTTACCGCCAACGCTTACCCGCCTTTAAAAGGACGCATAGGCGAGATTATCCCCTCCAACGCGGACTTCGGCGTTATACAAAAATTAAAGGAAATTATTCTTTAAAACAATTATCGCATTTAATACAGCCCTCTGTTTAGAAGCGAGCAAGACAAGGAGTACGAGGAAAACCCGAAGGAGTTTACTAAGCGTAAATGACTAAGGGTTGCCGCAGTACAACACAGTATTGCGAAGCTTATTAACAGAGAAGAAGGATTATTTATGAAATTTATTATCGCATCCGATATCCACGGTTCGGCAAAGTGGTGTGAACAGTTATTAAAGCGCTTTAACGAAGAGAAAGCGGACAAATTATTGCTTTTGGGCGATATACTCTACCACGGACCTCGCAATCCCCTTCCCGACGAATACGCGCCTATGAAAGTTTTTCAAATGCTCAATCCGCTTGCCGATAAAATTATCGCCGTGCGCGGTAACTGCGACAGCGAGGTTGACCAGATGGTGCTTGACTTCAACGTTTCTTCCGACTACGCCACCGTTTACGACGGAATAGTTAAACTCACGCTTTCCCACGGTCACAGAGCAGTACCGCCTTTGAAGAGCGGAGACGTTTATTTGACGGGTCATACCCACGTGCCTTTGAACGTCGTTGAAAGCGAAGGCTACGTCCATTTGAACCCCGGTTCGGTTTCCCTCCCCAAAGAAAACAGTGCGCACGGCTATATTCTGTACGAAGACGGCGCGTTCTTATTTAAAACCATCGACGGCGAAATCTACGACGAAAGAAAAATTTAAACTAAACAAAAAATGCGCTCGGGCGGTATCGCCCGAGCGCATTTTCAATTTGATGTTCTTTACGCAAGAATAAGGTGTCCCTTAACAATAAGGTAAATAAGGTCGATTAAGCAAAGAATCCAGCCCCAACCGAATACGAGGAAGAGTATGAACACTACGATGCTGACAATGTCCTTTTTGTTAAGCGCAACGCTGAGCCTTACAAGCAATTCCACTAACCAACCCACGAACGGCAGGATAAGCAAAATAACTTTTAAAAGCGTGCTTTGGCTGTTAAACCACTTATCATATGACATTTTTAGTTCTCCTTTATATATTTTAAATATGACCGTTATTATTTATATGCCGAGTTTTTTAATTAATGCCAAAGTATAAGAAAAATCAGCCTGACGCATTTCGTCAGGCTGATTTCTTAATCTAAACTTAAATGTTCAGTAAGCGCAAAATGCTACCGTTGATAATCATGCATATCAAATCGAGAACCCAGATAATCCAGCCGCCGAAAATACGGATAATGCCTGCAACGATTTTGCCCTCAGAAAAACGGGTGATCATACCCAAAACCCAAGCCGTGAAAGGTATAATAGCCAAAATAATGCTGATTAACCTGCCAAGACCAAAGTAATCTTTCTTGCTTGAACTTGCCATTTTTGTTTCTCCTTTTGTTATTTGTTGTTGACTATATTATATCATACATATAAAATATGTCAATTGAAATTTTAAAATTTTTGCATTATGTCATAAAATTACAGTACAAAAAAAGCGGCGGGAATTCCCTGCCGCTTTTAATATCTTAAATTATATTACACCAACTCAATTATAGCTTCTTCAGCAGCGTCGCCGCGGCGTTCGCCGAGTAAGTAAATGCGGGTGTAACCGCCGCCCTGTCCAAGCTCTTCTTTACGCTGAGCGTACTTGGGAGCAATTTCATTGAACAGCTTTTCCATCAAAGGGTGCTGAATGTCCTTTGTCCTTGCCTTGTACTCGGACTTCTTTTCGCTGAAAGCCTTAACTTCCTGCAAATCGCGGAGCTTACCCATAAGCGCACGGCGAACCGCAAGCTTCTTGGGGCTGTCCTTTATAACCTTCTGCGTAACTTCCTTTCCCTTAGCGTCGGTCTTCTTTACTTCCGTTTCTTCGTTGAGGTCGTAAACGCTCATTGCCTTGGTTATAATTTTTTCTACGTAGGGCTGTAATTCTTTAGCCTTTGCCGCCGTAGTTTTAATCTTTCCGTACCAAAGAAGTTCGGACGCCTGATTTCTAAGTAGTGCTATTCTCTGTTCTGATGTTCTTCCGATTTTTCCTGCCATGATATTAGTCCTCCTTGTTTGCTAAAGAAAGTCCGTAGGACTGAAGCTTTAAGATAACTTCGTCCAATGACTTTCTGCCAAGGTTTCTTACCTTGAGCATTTCATCTTCCGTCTTCTTCGTTAAATCTTCTACCGTGTGGATATTCGCACGCTTCAAGCAGTTGTAGGAGCGCACGGACAAATCCATATCTTCGATTGCCATAGCAAGAATTTTCTGATGACGGTCGTCTTCGTTCTTGACGAGAATGTCCATATCCCTTATCGTATCCGAAAGGTCTACGAAGAGGGAAATATGGTCCTGCATAATCTTTGCCGCGAGGGAAACTATTTCCTTTGCGGAGAACGCACCGTTTGTCCAGACTTCAAGAATAAGCTTGTCGAAGTCCGTATTCTGACCAACTCTCGTGTTTTCAACGCTGTAATTTACTTTCTTTACGGGCGTATAGATAGAATCCACGGGGATATAGTCAATAAGCTCGGTGCGGGTATGGTCTGCGCCTTTATAACCTCTGCCGCGGCCGATAGTGATTTCCATATCGATCTTGCCGCCTGCGTCTATGGTGCAGATGTGCTGGTCACCGTTGATAATTTCAATTTCGGCGTCCTGCTCTATATCGCTCGCCTTGACTTCCGCAGGACCTTCCTTGTAGAGGTGAACCACCTTTATATAGTCCTTGTCGGTTATCTTGGTCTTGATAGCGAGCGTTTTTAAATTGAGGATGATTTCGGTTACGTCCTCCTTAACGCCGGGCACTG
>CAYXXB010000054.1:0-9037 GCA_964468955.1 uncultured Clostridia bacterium
TATTAGAAAATATTGATATCGAAAAATATCTTGATAATATAGAATTAGTTGTTGTAGGTGGAGAATGTGATATAAATGCAAGACCGTTAGATTATACTTGGGTACTTAACATCAGGGAACAATGTATAAGAAAAAATGTTAATTTTGAGTTTAGACAATGCGGAACTTATACACTGAAAGACGGAAAACAATATAAAATACAGACAAAAGATTTGTGTAAACAAGCAAAATTAGCAAATATCGATTATAAAAGTAATTGCTAAATTTCAATTTAACTTGTTTACGTAAAAAATGAAGTGTTAGGAAGAAACAGATGAAAAAAGTTAAGATAACAGTTATGAAAACGGCGTGCTATAAGGACTTGATTGAGAAGTACGAAAACCCTATTTCTCACGCCTGCGATATGAAAGAAGGGCAAATATTTATCGCAAACGGTTGGGAAAAGCCCGAAGGCTTTTGCGACAGCGCATGGGAAAGCGTGTCTGCTTTTGTAATGGCGCTTGCTCACGGCGGCGAGAATTTTTACGACGGTTGGATGAAGAATAAAAAATCCGCAATGATTTCATGCAACGACGGCTTCCGCCCCGTAAGTTTTTTGCTTGAAGCGACGGATATGGAAGCAGATTAATAAATTTAAATATACACTCTTTAGAGAATAGCAAGGCAACGGTTTTGTTGCCTTGTTTTTTTGATTTGACGAAATTTGTGCGTATTTCCGCCTTGCGAAACGTTGACATATTTATGCTTGTTTTTTATAATTTTATTGTGTCTATTTTTAAATTGATAGTAAAAGGTGCGTTATGAAATTAACTTTTAAACAAGGGCTTATTGTATTTTTATCGGCGGTCTTTTTTGCCGCCGCGGTTTGGGCAGTTGTTCGATTAACTTCTTCCCCCGCGTATGCTATACCTTCGGATACGGGAAACATAACCTGCACGGAGGCTTCGGGCAATTATCTAAACGATGATTACGTTGCCGCATACAAAGTTCCTGCGTCTATGATGACGTACGAATCAAACGGCGGAGGGGCTATTGAGAAAGCGTTTGACGGAGACTGGAATTCGTTTTGGCAGACGGGAAGAGAAAATGCCGGTCAGGGTTCTGACAACCCCGAGTTTTTAAACGCGATAACGGTAACGTTCAGCCAGCCTTTTACAATCGACAGAATAGTTTACGCTTCGTCAAACGGGCGTTTGGGACACGGCTATCCGACTTTACTCAATATATACACGAATCAAGGCGGTGAGCTTTCGCTTTACGGTACAAGCAAAAGTACGGCTACCGACAACAGAGTCGTATTCACTTTAAAAGAAGCCGTAACCGTAACGCAGATAAAATTCGAATTCAGACAAGTTAATACTATGCACAACTGGACGGCAACCGCAAAGGAAATCCAGTTTATGCAGCCCGACAATGCGGAAGTGAACGAGGCTTTGGATAAGGTGCTGAACCTGTTTGAAGACTACGCTCAGTTTACCGTCAGGAAAGAATACAGGACTCAGATAAACGAACTCCGCAGCAGTTTAAGCGGCTTAATCAGCTATGAAAGCGCTTTAAAACCCATGCTTGACAGGGCGGACGCGGTTTTAGACGGGAGTCTGGAGAAGGATGACCGCCGCGAGTTTTCCACAAACCCCAATGCGAAAAACGTAATAACGCGGTACGGTGATTTGCGTGCGTATGCGGGCGGTACTCTTAAAATGTCGCAGTTCGGTATAAACCGTCAGGTGCTCGGCGTCGGCGGTCTGAAAGGCGATAAGATTACGATTTACGTAGAGGCGGACGAGGGCGACAAATTGCCTTCCGTAGCGTTTAATCAGGTCAACGGCGAGTGGCGCAGTTGGCAGTCTACCCAACGTTTATCGTTAGGCAAAAACGTGTTCACGTTCCCCGACTTTATTACCTCCAATTACTCCCAGAACGTAGTGCCCGGTGGTGCGGTGCATTTAATTAACCCTTACGAGCCTGAGCAGCAGTCTTCTAACGTAAAGGTATACGTGGAGGGCGGATTCCTCTACCCCGTATTCCGCAAGGGCGGCGACGCAAACGCATACCTCACGGAATTGACCGACTATTACAATCAAATGCAGTCCACGCCCGGTATGAGCAACATAACGGAGCTTGTGGGCGACCACTTCTTACATACCGCATATGCGACCACCGCTTTCAGGGATTTCATTACTCGCAAAATCGACCCTCAGAAAAACGCCGTAGCCTGGGACGATTATTTAACCGCATTTTTGGAGTTCGACGGCGTTTCGATGAACCCTTCGGACGAACACTATAACGAGAAAAATCTGCACTTATACACAAACTTCCGTATGACTCAGCCTTGGGGCGGGGCAGGTGCGTTCTCCGCGGGCGACCATATCGGTTTTATAACTTTCGGCGAGGGCTGTATGACCAATTTAGGCGAACCCGGCTGGGGCGTTGCGCACGAAATTGGTCACGCGCTGGATTGTTCTCCCCGCGAAATAGGCGAAAACACGAACAATATGTGGGCAAAATTCGAGGCGGAATACCTCTTCCATAAAATAAACAAAACTCAGAACGACTGGCTTATGGAAAAACTGTCCCCCGACGAAACGGCGCTTGACTTCTATCTGTTTAACGGAAACAGAGAATTATTTCAGGTTTGGTGGAGCATAGAAAGCTACTTCCACGGATATTGGGGCAGGCTGGATAACAATTACCGTTACTATGACGAAGTCGCCGCCCGCACCGCAGCAGGCGTAACCGAAGAGGATGGAAATCTTACCCAAAACGAGCGATTGGTGTATTTTTCTTCGTTGGCAACGGGTATCGATTTAGGATATTATTTCGAGCGTTGCAGCTTCTCTTTCAGTACCGACAACAGCACGGTTTTCAGACGCGATAATACTACTAACGCATATAAAAAGCTCGTTCAGAAGGCAATAGACGATAACGTCATAAAGAATGAAGTTGTAAAACTCTGGTATTTAGACGCAAATCAGTGCTTTTACGACGATATTACGGGAGAGGGCTGCTATAATTCGTTAAGCAAAGTCGATATAGCGGGCGGCGTTAAAACAGATAACGGCTACTTGTTGTACTTACCTACGCCAAAGGATACCGAATCGCACCTCGGCTACGAGATAATGGAATACAGAAGCGGTAACTGGTACGTTATAGGTTTTACCACAGGAAGAAGCTTTACGGATACTACCTCGTATGCAGATGGTTACGTTCCTCAGTATAAAATCCGTGCGTACGACAGGCTTTTAAACGGTACGGCGGAAAGCTCAGCAAAATCCTTTAACGACTTAATTCAAAAGGACGTTTGCAGAATAGGTAATAACTATTACAAAAGCTTAACCGAAGCCGTTGCAGCGGCAAGTGCAAACGACACTATATATATCTGTGCGAATTTGTATGACGCAGTTGTAACGATAGATAAAAACCTGACGTTGCTCCCCGATAACAAGAGCGTTGTAATTTTCAAGAACGCGGGCGGCGCCCTCATCACGGTAGGAGGCGGAGTAACCTTGACGATAGGAAGACTCGACGGCGCTACCATTGTTCTTGACGGCAATTCCTTCTCGCAGTCAGGTTCGCTTATCAAAGTAAACAACGGAGGTAAGTTATACGCAAACAACGTAGAACTTCGCAACAATATTAATACCGAACACGGCGGCGCGGTATTCGTAGACGGAGAAAGTGCCGTAGCGGAATTTACAAAAGTCACTATGAAAAACAATGCCGTTACGGGTTGGGACAGAAACGGCGGCGCATTGGCAAATTTTGCCGGCGCGGTAACGTTAATGGAATGCACACTGGTCGACAATTCGACAAATACCAACGGCGGAGCGGTTACGATAGACGGCAAGACCACGTTTATAAGATGCATTATTAAGGATAACGTCGCGAAAGATAACGGCGGTGCGCTATTTATTGCAAGTTCCAGGAACGAAAGAGACGTCACTATTGACGGCGGTGAAATTAGCGGAAATACCGATAAAAACGGCAACGACATCTTCCACGGCAGAGGTATATTTAACATTATCGGCGGTGAGTCGGCGGTAAAAATATCCGGTGAAATTTACAAAAACGGCGGCGCGTTAAACGTGAGCGGGGACGTAGATATTTCGGAGCTCGTCTTCCGCGTGCCTGCCGTCTCTGCGGGGACCGTGCTTTTGGCGGCAACCGGTGATTATACCTTCACCGAGAATTACTTGGCAAAACTTAAAGTAGAGGGTGCGGACGCATCTCTCGGCGCGAACGGCAAGAGCGTTACGCTTACTCCCTGGCCCGTAGTTACGTTTATCGTAAACGGTACAAATTACACCAAACAAGTTAAGCAAGGTAAGTTTACGCTGCCAGATACGGTAGACGGGCTTGACTTGCGCAGATATGTAAGCGAGTGGGAGTTTGACGGCAAAACTTATAAGTCCGGCGACGAGGTGGACATTACGGGCGATTGCAGTATTACAGCTAAGGGAGTGGGCAATAAATTTACCGTAACGCTGAAATGCAATGTCAAAAAAGTCGAAACGCATTACGTTGTGCCCAACGGCACCTTCGAATTGAGTAGCTGCGCCGCTCCCCGCGGAAAATATTTCTCGCACTGGGAAATTAACGGAGAAACTTATAAAGCAGGTCAATCTGTTCGTATAACCGGCGATACGGTTATAACGGCGGCGTTCAGCGATTCCCCTGTCGACGACAACAAGAACAACGCGTGGATTATAACTCTCATCGTTATACTCGTAATCTTGGCTGTGGGAGGCTTAGCGGTTACGGTAATAATCGTAATAAAGCATAAAAAGCCGAAGGAAACCGCTAAGGAAGCTGCGAAGAAGCAAACGACTCAAAAGACGGCGAAGAGTACTGCGAAAAATACGGCAAAGGAAACTATGAGGAAGCAATCGACCGAAAATACGGTGAAGAGTACTACGAAGAAAACGGAGAATAAAACGACGAAGAATACGACAAAAAGCGCTTCGAAGGATTCGTCGAAAAGCACGCCGAGGAAAACGACAAAAAAATAAATTTGGATATAGATTAAACTCAAACTTATAAAACACGGAAAAGCCCCAAGTAAGTCTTGGGGGCTTTTCTTGTACAACAATTAGCAAATGATTTGCTGTTTGAAAGTTAAAATAATTATGTGTGAAGAAACGTAAAATCAAAATGAAAAATTTAAGGCGCACAGCTTATTCAAGCCGTGCGCCTTTTTATATGGAAAAATTATTCTTCGTCGTCTGACTGCTTTTTGCGTTTCTTTTTGCCGTTTTTATCCTGCTTTGTGCCGACGATAGTGAGATATACGATAGCGATTATTACCAATCCGACGATAACCAAAACCAAAATTACCGTGGTGATGTTATTTTCGTAAGAGAAATCTTCTTTATCGCTCGTTGCGGGTTTATTGTTATCTGCGGAATAGTCGTATTCGTCTAAAAAGCCCGACGCGACGAAACCGCTTACCGTCTTTCCGTTGTCGTCCGTAAAACTGATTCTGTAAAAGGTTGTGTCGATAAAATCGAGAACAAATTTTTCCTGCACGTTTACCGCAATGGGCTGAGATGCGTTTGCCTGCGTTATTTTCGTTCCCTCGCTCATATACGGGGCTGAATACACGCCCGTACTTTCGCGCAGGTACGCTTTGCTTTGCCCTTCGGGACCTTTTATCCAATCGTTCGCGGGCGCGGTGTAGGCGCTGAACGTGAGGTTTTTGGTTGCGGTTATATAGCAGTTGCCGCCTGCGACTATGACCGAAACTTCATCGGTATCTTGCGTTCCCGCAAACAATACCAGACAGGAAATTGCGCCGTCGGCTTTAAGAGTGGTTATATGCTTGAAAGCAGTTCCGATATTGTCGGGGTCGATTTGGGAGTAGTAACTGCCGCCTTTTAAAGTAGCGGTTTTGACTTCGTACTCGCCCGATTTGAGTTCGTATTTTACAATGCCCGCTGCAACGTTATCCGCCGCTGAAAAGTCGGTATACTCGAGATTAAGGGGCGTTGCCGTGCTGCCTTCCAGAACGTAGGGGCAATTATCTTTAACGGCGTATACCGAATCGCCGAATTTCTTTAATGAAGAGAAGTTTTCCCCGATAAGCGCTTCGTCGCCGTTATTTTTGTTGAACAGCTTCAGCTCCGATTTATTGTTGAGAAGATACTGGTCTCCTTCAATTTCGAGGCTGTGCGTCGAAGCGGGGAAAGTATGTTCTACGGGATTTGTTTCGTCGGGATACATATATGTTCCCGAAATGTTTTTGAAATACAGATGCCCTTCCGCGTAATCGATGGCGGTAATCTCTGTTTTTGCCGTAAACGGCTTT
This sequence comes from uncultured Clostridia bacterium, assembly GCA_964468955.1. Classification (GTDB taxonomy): domain Bacteria; phylum Bacillota; class Clostridia; order Christensenellales; family Borkfalkiaceae; genus Coproplasma. The sequence continues at coordinate 6,305 of CAYXXB010000054.1, forward strand.
GTGAGCTTCCTGTCGCCGCTCTTATCGGTGGACAGCACGTATATAGTGGTCTTGACCGCAAAAGCGTATGTATCGCCGTCTATCGCATAATCCGTTAAACCGTCGTCGCTCATATCGAGCGTGCGAACAAAGCTTGAAGGGTACGATGGCGTATCGAAGGAAGCAGAGCTTCCGGTCGGCGCGGCATAAGCCGCCGTCGGTATTGCTGCCGCGGTTATTGCCGCCGCGAGCGTTGTCATAGCAAACAATTTCTTTTTCACGTTTAAAATTATACCACCTTTGAACGTAATTGTAAAGAATATAAACTTTATCGCGCAAATCTTTTTGTCGGCGCAAAAATTCTTTATCTTTCGGCAATTAAAATTTAACTCACGTTTTTTATTTAAAAAAATGTTAAATAAATTTTATTTTATTTTTTAATTATGCAAATTCTGTCAGCTTTTGCGTGTATAATAAAACTACAAATATAAACAAACGTTTGTAATATTGTTCGGTTTATTTTGTTTGCTCTGCTATGTTTTAGCGTTAGCGGGCAGACGCCGAACAAAGAATTGGGAGGGCGGGTAGGTTGCGGTTTTGCTTCGGGCGTAAGTGTTATTTGTAAGCTCGGACAGGAGAGTGAGAGTTGAGCTATAAGCATTTATTAAAATTTTATTTTTTTGCCGACAGTCTGAACAAGGCTTTAGATAACCTTTGTCTGCGCTTAGCAATGGCTTCGGCAGATTGCTTTAAGGGATGCGGGTACTACGCCGAAAGGATAGGTGAACTGATTGAAGCCAAGAGCATGCTTGGCGAGTTGTGGAGCTTCCTCGACGGAGTGCTTGGCGGTATGCCCGAGGACGACAGACTGGTTCTGCGCAGTTATGCCTTAAGCGGGTTTAATCGGCGCAAGGAGCGTTTTGCGCATGACGATAAGGAAAGGGATAAAGCCGTTCACAGAGCGCTTATGAAGCTTTCCCGCAGGGTCAAAGACAGACTGCAAAGATACGAAAAGCAGGTAAACGTTTTATGTAGCTATTACAGTCTTGTCGGTACCTCATAGTATAGGTTTGCGGAAAAACAAACCGATTGCACTGGGTATATGCGGGGGTATACGCGGATAAAAGCAAATCAGCTGTCCGTGCGGTTCTTCTTTTTGGATGTGTAGTACAGCATAATCAAAGCGAGCGCCGCTAAGGCGCATATCACGAGCGCGGTTATCAGTCCGAAATTCACGCTATAACCTTTTTTTTCGGCTGAAGGAGTGTCCGGCGGTTCGGTTTCGTCGGGCAGATTGAGGGGGTAATCGTCCGTTGACCCCTTGATATACCCGAACGAACCCTGAGCGTAAACATAGGAATATGCGGTAGCGCCCGAGTAAAAATTGCCGTAGAATGCCGCTTCGACCGATATTTCGTTGAGTACGGGCAGAGAACCCGAGCTGTCGCCGCTTTTATATGTTACCGTTACGGTCTTGTAAAGATAGGTGACTTCGGGCTTGCTTTCAAGCGTGGTGAAATCCTGCTTTCGGCAATAGCCTTTAAGCTCCCTGTAAACGCCCGTGTTGCTCGCGTAGGAGACGTAGTACCAATCGCCGTCGTCCCGCAAAATTTCCACACAGTAAGTGTACGGCACGGTGAAGAGCGAAGTAGTTAAATCCTTTTCGGAAAAGAAATATGCGTCGCGTACGTTCGCCCGCGCGTAGGTTGGAGTATCTGCCGAAACGCTTATGGCTGCGGGGCTTGCTAATATGTACAGGACTATCGAAAGTACGATTAAAATGCGTTTCATATCAAGAAATTATAGTGCGTTTGCTTTGTGATATTTCGGGAGGTTTTGGCGAAAAAGGTCTATTGAGGGGGAGTATGGACAGAGAAGAGATTATAAATAAAATTGCGGAAATAGACGGAGAGCTGGAAAAGCGCAAAGCGGGCTGCGTGGCTTTGAACGGATATAACAGCGGCGCCAAGAAACACAAAAAACAGATGGCGTTTCATCGCTGTAAAAAGCGCAACCGCTGGGTTTTCGGCGGCAACCGTTCGGGCAAGACCGAGTGCGGAGCGGTGGAAGCAATTTGGATGTTAAGGGGAATACATCCGTACCGCAAAAACAAAGCTAACGTTTTCGGCTGGGCTGTTTCCCTCTCCCAACAGGTGCAAAGAGACGTCGCCCAAAGCAAGATTTTAAAGTATTTGCCGAAGAGCTGGATAGCGGATATTACGATGCTTTCTGGGCGCAGAGACTCGCCGTCGGGAGGGGTCATAGACCAGATTAAAATACGCAACATCTTCGGGGGGATTTCTACGCTGGGCTTTAAAAGCTGCGACCAAGGACGGGAAAAATTTCAGGGCAGTTCGCTCGATTTCGTGTGGTTCGACGAAGAGCCGCCCAAGGACGTTTACGAAGAATGTTTAATGCGCGTAATGGATAAACGCGGGGATATATTTGGCACTATGACGCCGTTGAAAGGCGAAACGTTTATATACAACGAAATATATTTAAACCGCAAAAACAACCCGCAGGTATGGTGCGAATTTATGAGCTGGGAGGACAATCCCTACCTTTCCAAAAAAGAAATAAAACTGCTCTCTTCTGCGTTGGATAACGACGCTTTAGACAGCAGAAAATACGGCAAATTCTCCTGCGGGGCGGGGCTTGTATATCCCGAGTTCGATACCACCGTACACGTCATTCCACCGATTGTACGAGCCATAAAAGTCTAACCCTAAATACGGCTAAAATAGGGCAAAAATG
>CAYXXB010000055.1:0-9007 GCA_964468955.1 uncultured Clostridia bacterium
CTACCCCGCGATAACGTGAACCGCTTTTGCTGAGCTTTATTATTCTATTAAATAAGCCATGTTTTGTCAACCGTTTTTAACCCGTTTCGCAAAAAACTTTAAAATTTTAAAAAATATCAATTTACTACTGTAACAAATTAAACTTTCGAAATATTCCCGTTCACATAGCTCTTTACGGAATTGGCAACGTTATTCATATGGTCGCCGATACGTTCCATATTGACGGCAAGCTGCAAGTAAACCGAACCCGCTTCGGGCGTGCATCTGCCCGCGTTTGTGCGGCGGATATGCGATTGCTGCATCTTTTTCAACATTTCGTCGGTAGCGGACTCTTCTTTAACTACTTCGGCGATATGTTCAAGATTATGGTTTTCAAACGTGAACTCCACGTTTTTGTAAAGTTCGGTAAGGTGCAGATCCATTTCCCTTATCTCTTCCACGGCGTGGTCTGAGAACTTGACGTTCGCCTGAACCATCTGCTCGGCGTACTCCGTGATGTTTTCGGCATAGTCGCCTATACGTTCGATATCCGAAGTAACGTGATAGAAAGAGGAAACCTTCTTTTCGTCTATTTCCGAAATTTCCTGCGAGGAAAGCTTTATTAAGAACTGCGTAATATACTTATTGAGTGAATTTATCTGATTTTCCGTTTCGGCAAACTCATCTTTGCCGTCAAGGCTGTACGAAAGAAGCATATCGAGCGAACGCTTGTAGTTGGCAAACGCGAGATTGCCCATTCTCAGAATTTCCCTGCGCGCCTGTCCCACCGCTATTGCGGGCGTTTTCAACAGACGTTCGTCGAGGATATCCATATTGTCTTCAGCTGCGTTTTTCTTGTCGGGAACGAGAATACAGGCAAGCTTGACGAGATATTTTAAGAACGGCAGCATAACCAGCGTCGTAATGAGGTTGAAGAACATATGGAATATAGCTATCTGCCATTCGGTATTCGGGATGAACGAGCTGAGGAATTGCGAAATATATTTGCCTGCAAACGCGACGGGGAATATGAATATCAGACAGCCCGCTACGTTGAACAGAAGGTGAACCGCCGCCGCGCGCTTTGCGTTAACGCTTGCACCTACGGACGAAATGAGCGAGGTTAAACACGTACCGACGTTAGCGCCCAATATAATGCACATCGCCATTTGCAGAGAAATAAGGCTAAGCCCCGTTGCCGGGTCGGGAGTTGCGAGAGCTATAACGATTGCCGTTAGAGCCGCGGACGACTGCATCATTGCCGTCAACAATGCACCGAGCAAGAACAGAACCAGAATTTCCCACGTAAGCGTTTGCTTGCCCAATCCTATCGAAATAAATACTTTCTGAACGGCTTCGCTTATTTCGTTGTTTGCAAGCATAGAATTTACCGCGCCCGACATCACGTTCAAACCGATAAAAATCAAGCCTATGCCTTCTAAAATGCTTCCTATGCGCTTTACTTTATCCTTTTTGGAAACGAGCGTTATTACAAAGCCAGAAAAGGCGATGAGTGCAAAGAGTGCGGAAACGGAGAACCACGAACCGCCCGCAGACGAAAGCGCCATAATGAACGCGGAAATGGTCGTACCGATGTTCGCACCCATAATTACGGAAGCCGCCTGATAAAGCGTCATAAATCCGACGTTAACGAAACCGACTATCATGACGGTCGTTGCCGCGGAACTGTTGACGAGAGCGGTTACCACCGCGCCCGTTCCTATACCCGTAAAGCGGTTTTTAGCCGCCTTGGACATAAGCTTGCGGATGTTCTTGCCCGCCGCTTTTTCTAAGTTGGAACCCATCATCTCCATACCGAGCATAAAGACGACTATTCCCCCGAGTATTAAGAATATGCTGTTTATCACCAGCATTACCTGTTCAAAAGTCATTTTGCAACTCCACGCAAATTCGGTTGTAACCGAAAACTTCGCATTCTAATTGTAACAACAAGCTGCATAATTTGTCAAATAATTGAAAAACAATTTTCTCTAGCTTGCTTTTAACCTCTTTTTATTATAAAATTAAGAAAAAGAAATTCAGAAAAAGAGGTCGTCATTGTTTAATATAGTTTTGGTTGAACCGGAAATACCGCAGAACACTGGCAATATCGCGCGCACTTGCGCCGCTACGGGTTGCGTTCTTCACCTTGTAAAGCCGCTGGGCTTCGAGGTCAGCGACAAATATTTAAAGCGTGCGGGGCTTGATTACTGGCAGTTCGTAGAAGTTAAAATATGGGAAAATTTCGATGAGCTTCAATCCGCATACCCCGAGGGAAAGTTCTACTACTTCACCACCAAAGGGCGCAAACGGCACGTTGACGCTTCATTTAAAAGAGACGACTTTCTCGTATTCGGCAAGGAAACAAAAGGTCTGCCCGAGGAACTGCTTATAAAACACCCCGAAGAATGTCTTAGAATACCAATGATGGGTGACTTGCGTTCCCTCAACCTTTCCAACTCAGTGGCGATAGCCGTGTACGAAGGTCTTAGGCAGAACGATTTTGAAGACTTTAACCTTAAAGGCGAGTTGCACAACCTTAAATGGGCGGATTGATTTACCACGCTCACTCACTTTACTTTTAAAAGTTAATATAGTATAATTTGTTTATGATTGAACACGGCATACCCGAAAAAATTGTCGTTGCCAGCGGTAACGCACACAAAATAGAGGAAATCCGCAGCATATTCCGCGGAGTGGAAATCATCCCGATGGACCAAGCGGGTTTTGTCGGCGATATAGAAGAAAACGGCTTAACGTTCAAGGACAACGCGTTAATAAAGGCGAAAGCCGTTTGCGAAAGCCTCGGCGTGCCTGCGCTTTCCGACGATTCGGGATTATGCGTGGACGCGTTGGACGGCGCGCCCGGCATATATTCCGCCCGCTTTTCGGGAGGCGGCAGTGCGGAAAACCGCGCATTGCTGTTAAAGCGGCTGGAAAACGTTTCGAACAGAAAAGCGTATTTCGAGTGCGCGGTCTGCCTTATGTTCCCCGACGGCAAAACGGTTTTCGGCGAGGGGCGCACCTATGGCAAAATTCTTTTTGAAGAAACAGGCGTAAACGGTTTCGGCTACGACCCGCTGTTCTTTTCCGACGACTTAGGCAAATCTTTCGGAGAAGCGGCTGAAGAAGAAAAAAATTCCGTATCCCACCGCTGCCGCGCCTTGCAGGATTTAAGGAGCAAGCTGTGAAAACAGTAACCGTAGTTTCGGACAGTCACGGAAACCGCTCCGCTCTTGACAAGCTTAACGGCATTTTTGCGGAAAGCGATTATATAATTCACCTCGGCGACACCTCTTCCGACGGGTCTTATATCGCAAAGCAGTTCCCCGACAAGACATATCTTTTAAACGGCAACTGCGATTTGATGAAGCTCGGCGAAAAGGAAATGACGCTTCAAATCGAAAACGTTAAAATATTCGCCTGCCACGGCGATTTGTACGGCGTTAAAAGCACGTACGACCGCCTTGCATACAAAGCCGAGCAAGAGGGATGTTCTGTCGCACTGTTCGGGCATACGCACCGCGCAACCGAGCGCGAAGTAGGAAACGTTACTCTTTTCAATCCCGGAACGCTCTCCCGCTATTCGCGCAACACCTACCTCTACCTTGTGATAAACGGAGATAAAGCTGTAGGCAAAATAGTCGAACTTACTTAAAGTTATAAGGATAAAAAAATGAAATTCAAGCACACGTTTCACGTTTTTGTAGACAACTTCTCGCTTATTTATAAGCATTTGCTGTACGGTATTATCGTCGTCGCTATCGGCGTAGGATTGAGCTGTGCGGTCATTCTGCCTACCATCAACAACATTATGGGGACGGCTCAGTACTCTTCGCTTACCGAAAGCATCGAAGCGCTTTGGGCTGACGTAAGCAACCTAAACACGGAACTTCTTCACGACGATTTGACGGTATTCCGTACCGCTATCAAGGATTTCCTGCGTATGCTCGGCACTGACAAAGCGGGAATATTGTGGCTGTGCTTTGCACTTCTTATCGTCGTTTACCTCATTTTTAAATTCCTTATCGGACTCGGCAACTACACCACGGGCGCTCTTATAAACGACAAAATGACCTTGCAGGCAAATTCCCCGTTTATCGTAACGATGATTAAGAATCTCGGCAAAGCGAGTCTTTACAACGCTATTTACGTACCCGTATCGTTCGTATTCGACGTTCTTTCAACCGTGTTCATATGGGCGCTGTTCTTCAGATGGCTGCGTTTCATTCCTATACTTGCAAAGATATTCCTCTTCACTACACTGCTTATAGGGCTGATTACAGTCAAGATGACTTTTACCGTTAACTGGCTGCCATCGCTTATCCACGGCAAACAGAACAACCGCAAGGCGATAGCGAACAACTTCTTACGTTCGGGCAACGGCATTGCAAGCGTGTTCTCCAACTTCCTCGTAATAATTTTCGTTATCCTCGGATTGAACGTTGCTGCTATAATGTTCACTTTCGGCGCAGGGTTGCTCATAACTGTTCCCGCAAGTTTCGTTATGCTTATTTCGTTCGAGTTCGTAACTTATTACGACGCTAACGGCTTGAAGTATTTCATAAGCGGCGGCGTAGTAGTCGGACCTAAAAAGGAAACGCCTCCCACCATTGAGGAGTTCTTTAAAGGTGAAGAGTAAAAAAATGATAAAATAATTACATTTTTTGTCAAATAATTTCAAATCCCCCCTTTACAAAGAGGGGATTTTTTTATATAATATATTGGACGAATAGTCATATATTTTAATTACATATATTAAGTTACGGGAAAATAAGGAGGGGTTTTATGGATTACAAACAGACGTATCTCGGCTGGCTTACGGACGAGAGACTGAACGAAGAAGCTCGCGAAGAGCTTATGGCTATTAAAGGCAACGAGGAAGAAGTCGAATACAGCTTCGGTGCAGAACTCGAATTCGGCACAGCGGGCATGCGCGGCGTTATAGGCTACGGCACGAACAAGATGAACGTTTACACCGTTTCCCGCGCGACTCAGGGGCTTAGCGAATTTATTAAGAGCCTCGGCGACGACGCTATGGAAAGGGGCGTTGTAATATCCTACGATACGCGCCTTAAAAGCGAAGAATTTGCTCACGCCGCTGCGGAAGTGCTTGCCGCTAACAATATAAAGGCATACGTTTTCGACGACGTTCACCCCGTTCCCATGCTTTCGTTTGCAGTTCGCGCACTCGGCACTACTGCGGGCATTATGATAACCGCTTCCCATAACCCCAAGCAATACAACGGATATAAAGTCTACGGTGCGGACGGCGCTCAAATGAGTCCCGAAGACACCAAAATCGTAGTAGACAGCATAAGCAAAATCACCGATTATCTCGGCGTTTCCAAACCCACGGCGGAAGAGAAGAAAGCTTATATAAAGAGCGTTCCCTCAAAGGTCGATAAAAAATATTATAAAGAACTGAAAAAACTCACCCTCTCCAAAAAAGCAGTAAAGGCTTGCGGAAAGGATTTGAAACTCGTCTACACTCCCGTTCACGGTTCGGGCTATATTCCCGTTACGACAATACTTAAAAAGATAGGCATCAACGCTACGGTTGTCGAAGAGCAGGTTAAAAAGGACACCGACTTCTCCACCGTACAAGTACCCAACCCCGAATTCAAAGAAACGCTTTCTATGGGCATCGCGCTCGCGCAGAAAATCGGCGCGACCGTCGTATTCGGCACCGACCCCGACAGCGACCGCTTGGGCGTTGCAGTTAAAAACGACGAAGGCGAGTTCGAAGCGCTTTCGGGCAATCAAGTCGGCATCCTCCTCCTTGATTACATTTTAACACGTCTTAAAGAGGACGATGCTCTTCCCGAAAATGCGGCGGTTGTTAAATCGTTCGTTACCACGGGTATGGCGAAAGCTATCTGCCAGAACTTCGGCGTGGAACTGTTCGAAGTACCCGTCGGCTTCAAGTTCATAGGCGAAAAGATTAAGCTTTGGGAAAGAGACCACTCCCACACCTACGTGTTCGGCTTCGAGGAAAGTTGCGGCTATCTCCGCGGAACGCACGCTCGCGACAAGGACGCTGTCGTAGCTTCTATGCTGTGCGCCGAAATGGTTTGCTACTACACTTATAAAGGCACTACCGTTTTCGACCGTCTGAACGAAATTTACAAGACTTACGGCTACGTACTCGACTGCAACGTTTCCATTCAGTACAAGGGCTTGAACGCTATGAAGGAAATGAACGGCGTCGTAAACGCGCTTAAGCTTGACCCCGTTAAGCAGTTCGGCATTTACGAAGTGGCTTCCTTCCGCGATTATTCTTCCGACACCAAGATCGATATGGTTACGGGCGAGAAGAGCGCTATCGGCTCCCCCAAGACAAACTGCGTATACTACGAACTTAAGAACGGAAGCTTTGTCTGCGTAAGACCGAGCGGTACAGAACCCAAGCTCAAGATTTACTACTCCGTAAAGGCTAACAACAAAGCGGACGCGGAAATGGCGCTTGAAAAGCTGAAGGCTGCCGTACAGGAGCTTTTGGACGGCTTGAACGGCTAACTAAATTACGAACACATTAAACGGCGGAAGCATTAAAATGCTTCCGCCGTTATTTTTATGTAAAATCAATTAGCCGCCTGCCACTGCGTGGTTACATACGAGCGGTGATCTTTAAACCACTGCGTATCTTTAAGCTTAGTCATATTATTTGAACACCACAGCTTTAAACGCTTTGAAGTGTCCGCTTCCGCCAAGTCGTAGTAAAACACGATATTGCCGTTCATAGAGCCGAACTTGCTGTTCTTGTAGTTTTCGCAAATGGACGTGCAGTAAACGTTTTCCGTATGCTTGCTTATCCTGTTCACAAAGTCCTGCGTGGGGAACGTATTGTCGTTATTGTCGGTATATTCCGTCGCGCCCGCGCAGCAGCACACCGCGACGTTTTTGGGCTTTATTACGTTTAACAATTTATCGGTAGAAGAAGTTTTACTGCCGTGGTGCGCGCCTTTGAAAAGCTCTACCTCAGGCAAGTCGTTATTGTCTACGAGATACCTTTCGCCGTCGCCTTCCAAATCGCCCGTAAAAAGATAATTGCTCACGTTTCCGTTTTCGGCTGTGTATGTAAGAAGAACGCACACTGAATAATCGTTTTCGTCCTTAGTTTCGTGTTCGTAGTAATAGTTATACAAAACGTTTAAGGTTAAAGAGCCGTCCTGCGCAACCGACAAATCGTACTGCTTTTTAGCTCCTTCGCTCTCGTTCCAGCACTGTAACGCCGTGTATGCAACCGCGCCTTTGCTTATCGCATAGTCTACGGCGGAAACGTAGGAAGTGTAAATTCCGCTGTTGGAATTATGCCCCGCAAACTGAATGACCGTACCTATATCGTACTTATACAGTATGCCGTCTTTATTATTGCCGCTTCCCGTTCCGACAAACCCTGCGATATGGTCCTGATGCGCGTGGGTTGCTATGACGTATTCGAGAGTGTTGTCCGAGCAGTATTGGTCTACGTACTTTTTAATTGCCGCCGCGCTGTTCTTGCGTGAGCCTGCGTCGATAAGCACTTCCGTATCCCCGCATTTAATCAGCGTGCAGTCGCCAGCGTATTTGTTGCCGAGTTCGAGAAAGTGTATGGAAAACGCGCTGTTTTCGCCCGCAATCTCGTCTTTTTTGCCCGCGGGAACTTCTTCGGAAACGCGCGCCGGAGTACCATCGGGGTCGTCGTCGGCGCTATCGTTATAATACATTTCAACGTAGGATAGGTATGCGTCCTTTGCCTTGCTAAACAGGTCGGGTTTCAAAAGGAAAACGATAACCGCAACCGCAATTATAAGCAAGAGAACGGCAACAACCGCAACTACTAATTTGGGGTGCTTTTTTGCATAACTTGCGGCTTTTTTCGCCGTTTTTTTATTGCTTTTGCGAGTAGCCATTGAGTAACTCCGTTATTTTATAAATTATTCAACTGCTCCATAATTTTACGGCGCATTTCTATGAAAGTGTTAAGCTTTTCGCGCTCCGCGTCCACAAGCTTTTTAGGCGCTTTTGCGATAAAGCCGCTGTTGTTCAGCTTGCTGTCCGCACGCTTGATTTCGCCCATAACCCTGTCGAGTTCATTATTCAGCCTCTCGCGCTCCTTATCCGCGTCCACAAGCTCACCCATAGGAATGTACAAAGTGCCGATAGAAAGTACTTTGGTTACAAGCTTTTCGCCCGCTTCATCCTGATTTGCAACGAGCTTGATTGCCGAAGCTCCGCCAAGCTTCATAATGTTTTCGCTGTTGGCGGAAATAAGGCGCTTGCTGTCGCTTTCTATAAACACGTTGACCTTTTTGGAAGGCGCGCAGCCCGTTTCCACCTTAGCTTCCCTTATCGCCTTAATTATATCCATAACGCCTTCGAAAGCCGCAGCTTCCTTTTTGTAGGCGAGTTTGGAATTGTATCTGGGGAAGGGCGCAACCATTATCGAACCCTTAGTATTGGGAAGATTTCTGTAAATTTCGTCCGTGATAAAGGGAACGAACGGGTGCAGAAGCTTTAGCGCGTTTTCAAGCACGAAATAAAGCACGGAAACCGCTGCGTCCTTTCTGTCGTTATCGTCCGACCAGAGCGCGGGCTTTGTAAGCTCGATATACCAGTCGCAGAAGTCCGACCACATAAAATCGTACAGTATCTGGCACGCAATGCCGAGTTCGAATTTACTGAGCTTGAGCGTTACGTCACGTATTGCCGATTGCAGTTTGGAAATTATCCACTTATCCGCGGGCGTGAGCTTTATCTCGCTTACGGGTTTTATTTTTCTGCCCTCGCAGTTCATTATAACGTAACGGCTTGCGTTCCACACCTTGTTCATAAAGTTGCGGCAAGCTTCCACCTTTGCATCCGAATAGCGCATATCGTTACCGGGTGCAACGCCCTGCAAAATTGAGAAACGCAAACTGTCCGCACCGTATTTTTCTATAACGTCCAAGGGGTCGACGCCGTTGCCGAGCGATTTCGACATCTTTCTGCCCTTAGAATTGAAAATGAAAACAACCTTCTGAAATTGAAAGATCTTGAGGGCAAT
>CAYXXB010000056.1:0-8901 GCA_964468955.1 uncultured Clostridia bacterium
ACGACGGAGTTTTTTCGTGGTGAAACGGGCAACAAGCCCAATAGCTCGCACCCTTCTTTTCAAGGCTGAAATAACCGCCCGCAATATCCACGATATTTACTTTTTCTTTCAGAGTCCGCAAAAACTCCTGATCAACTCCGCTCATCTACCTGCCGTAAGCTTCCTCTTCTTTAAGTATTACCCGTTAATTTCGTCCGTAAAAGTCCAACCGTTCGGCACGAATAATTTGTTGAACATATACACGGCGTATCTGTCCGTCATAGAAGAAAGATAATCGCACACAACCTGCTCGACGGAGTACTTTTCCGTTAAATTTATATATGTTTGCGGCAACTGTTTAGACTGTTTTACAAAATATTCGTACATAGCCGAAATCATACGTTCCGCTTTGACTTCTTCGCCGCGCGCCTGCTTCGTCTGATATACCCTCTCGAACATAAACGCGCGCAGTTTATCGCTTGCCGCTTTGACTTCTTCGCCGAGTTCCACCTGATTTTTGCCTAAGCTGTTGCGGTACACCGAATCTACTGCCGTATTTATTCTCTCTCTCGAGGTTGCACCGAGAACTTTGACTACGTCCTCAGGCACGTCCGAAAGCTGTAAAATACCTGCTCGGACGGCGTCGTTCAAATCGTGATTTATGTATGCAATTCTGTCCGCAACGTTGACGCACTGACCTTCTAAAGTGGCGGGTTTAAGCCCCATTTTGTGGTTTAAAATACCGTCGCGCACCTCCCAAGTGAGGTTAAGCCCTAAGCCGTCCTTTTCAAGTACCTCCACAACCCTGACGGATTGCTCGTTATGCTTAAAACCGTTGGGCGACAGCCTGTTTAATATCCTCTCACCGCTGTGACCGAACGGGGTATGCCCCAAATCGTGTCCGAGCGCTATCGCCTCCGCCAAATCTTCGTTCAAAGAAAGCGCGCGGGCAAGCGAACGAGCTATCTGAGCGACGTCGAGAGTATGCGTTAATCTTGTTACGTAATGGTCGCCCTCGGGCGAAAAGAAAACCTGCGTCTTGTTTTTAAGGCGCACGAAAGCTTTACAGTAAATTATTCTGTCCCTGTCACGCTGGTATTCGGTACGCATTTCGCATAGCGGTTCTTTTCTGTCCCTGCCCCTCGTCGCGTTCGATTTTGCGGCGTATGGTGACAAAAACGCTTGCTCTATTGCGTATGTTTTTTCCCTTATCGAAGTATAATTTTCCATTTTCTACATATTATTACGAAAATATTCGTCCGATTTCCTTTTTTTATTTGTAAATCGTCTAAATTATTTTGCTAATTTATTTTGCAAACCCGCCGCCTACGGACAACACCTCGCCCGTAACGTAACCGTTTTCAGCGAGAAATACGCAGGCCTTCGCAACGTCCTCGCCCGTACCTAACCTGCCGATAGGAATTTGAGATATCAGATCTTCCATTTCCACTTCGGATAAATGAGAGTTCATTTCAGTATCGATAACGCCAGGGGAAACGCAATTAACGCGGACGAACGAAGGCGCAAGTTCTTTTGCGAGCGCTTTGGTGAAAGCAATGACCGCACCCTTCGTAGCCGAATACGCGACCTCGCAGCTTGCTCCGACTTCCCCCCAAATGGACGCCACGTTTATTATACTGCCGCCGCCCGCGCAAATCATACTGTCAGCAACTTCCCTAGAGCATAGAAATACGCCGCGCATATTTACGGCAAACACCCGCTCCCAATCGGCAAGCGTCGTATCCTGAATAACCTGCACAAGCGAAATGCCGGCATTATTTACAAGCACGTCAATTTTTCCGTAAATGCGGAAAACTTCTTTAAACATTTCCTTGACCTGATTTTCGTCGGAAACGTCAGCACGCATAAGCACGGGGCAGTAGCCAAGCATATTGAATTCTGACTGCGTAGAAAGTGCGCTGTCTTCGTCGTGACAGTAATTTAAAATCACTTCGTAGCCGCTCTGTAAAAATTCCTGAGCAATCGCTTTGCCTATTCCTTTTGTACCACCAGTAATCAATGCGGTTTTCATAAATTCATTTCCCCGATTTTAATTGCAATTTCGTTCGGCGTTAAACCGTCCGTATCTATTATCTCATCCGCAGCTTTTTCGTAAACAGATGCGCGTTTTTGCAAAATTTGACCTATTACATCACACATAATACCTTGCAAAAGCGGTCTATCTGTACTATTTTCAAGTCTTTTTGTTAAATTTTCCACTTCTGTACGCAAATAAACTATTTTGCCGTACCTTTTAAGATTGCTTACGTTTTGCCCTCTTAACACCGCTCCGCCGCCTAGCGCAATAACGAAATTACCATCTTTTGCGCTAACTTCGGCAACAACTTCCTCTTCAATATTGCGGAAATATTCTTCGCCGTATTTTTCAAAAATATCGGAAATGACGCCGTAGCGGTTGACGATAATTTCATCCGTATCGACAAGCTCTGCATTGATATTTTCGGCAAGAATTTTTGCAACGGTGGTTTTGCCGCACCCCATCATTCCGCAAAGCGCTATATTCATAACTTGAAGCTTTCCGCGGCGAGAATATAGCTGTTCTTGCCGAAGCCCAACACAACACCTTTACAAACAGACGAAAGCACGGAATTATGACGGAATTCTTCTCTGGCGTGAACGTTAGACATATGCACTTCCACTACGGGGATATCGACGGAAGCTATCGCGTCGCGTATCGCGTAGCTGTAATGAGTGTATGCGCCCGCGTTTAAAATTATCGCGTCGGCAGTTGAATTATGGATTGCGCTGCAGATTTCGCCTTCACAATTGCTCTGGAAGAATTCGCAAACATCGTCCTTAAAATGCACTTTGATTTCCGCATTGATTTGTTCCAACGTCTGCGTACCGTACACTCCCTTTTCGCGTTTGCCCGTCATATTGAGATTGACGCCGTTAATAAATAAAAATTTCACTGTACTATTTCCTTTAAATATTTTTTATAAAGTTCTGTTGCCTGTTCTTTATCGGGTTCAACACCGAAGAATATGCAGTCCGCATAATAAGCCTGATAAAACAGCATTGCAAAGCCGTTTACCGTTTTTTTGCCGAGTGAATTGGCAATTGCAAGAAATTCGCTTTGCGGCGGTTGGTAGATAAGGTCCACAGCCGCTTCACAACCCGCAATGATTTGTTCGGAAACGGGCGATTGCCCAACGCTTTCGTGCATACCTACGCCCGTAGCGTTCACAATCAGATATCGCGTTTTATTTTCAAGAGTTTTTACAGCTTTAACGCCTTTAAACTGTTTTTCGAGTTCAAGCGCCTTTTCGTATGTGCGGTTGTAGACTTCCACTTCCGCACCGTCATCTAAAAGTTTTTTTGCCGCGCTTCTGCCAGCACCTCCCGCACCGAGTACCAGCGCGGTTTTACCGTTCACTTCTATGCCGTTGGAAGAGAGCATATACATAAAGCCCAAGCCGTCCGTATTGTAGCCCGTTCTGTTTGCAGTGAATACAGTGTTTACAGCCCCGAATGAGAGCGCGTCGCCCAATATTTTATTAAGCTTCGGAATAATCGAAAGCTTGTACGGAATAGTTACGTTTAAACCGTCGTATTCGTTCAGCAATCTCTCTATTTCGGTTTCAAACCTGTCTTCGGGGACGGAAATACGCTCATAGGATATCTGTCTGCCAAGCTGTTTGGCAATAAAATTGTGAATTGGCGGGCTTGACGATTGAGAAACGTCGCGACCTATAACGGCGAGTTTTACCATTTTTCGCTCCTTATTTGCTCCGCACACGCTGAAATTTGTTTAACGTATTCTTCCAAACCGAGTTTAATTTCCTCATACTCTCCCTTGGTTTGGGGAACGATTAGCGAAATATCTTTCTGAACCGAATTCTTCTTATCGTATTTAGCCGCCGCTGCATCGTCGTATACCGGTATTTTATTTATAACGCATTTGATAAGCGAACGCAGCTCTTCCGCATACTCCTCAGTGCAAACTCCTTGTTTTACAGCAATAAAGAGTTCGTAATACATACCGATCAGTACGAATTCACCGTGAGATTTGCGTTTATAATTCAGTTCGAAGGCATGTCCCGTAGTGTGACCGAGATTGAGCGATTTGCGCTCTCCGCCCAAGTCGCGTTCGTCGTTTGATACAACACTTGCTTTATGTCTTATACAAGGCGCGGTTATTTTTTCCAAAAATTCATAATCGAACAAATTGTCCGCGCTTTTTATAGCTTCGTAGATATCCGCGTTAAGAGTGCCGTATTTAATAATTTCGCCCAACCCGCAACGCAGCTCGCGCTTCGGCAGAGTGCGTAAAAACATAGGATCTACAACCACTCGCGACGGCTGATAGAACGTGCCTACAACGTTTTTTACTCCGCACAAATCCACAGCCGTTTTTCCGCCGACAGAGCTATCCACTTGAGACAGTAATGTCGTGGGAATCTGAATAAGGTTTACTCCGCGCATATAAAGCGAAGCGGCAAGCCCCGTCAAATCGCCTACGACGCCGCCGCCGAAAGCTATGACTGTTGAACTGCGGGTTATTCCAGAAGATATCATTTCCTTTAAAACAGATAGCAAAACGCCGTAATTCTTGCTTTTTTCACCTGCGCGGATTGTATAAATTACCGCTTGGGGAAAGGAATTTTTGATAAGCTGAGAGTAAAGAGCGAACACATTGCTGTCTGTGACGATAAAAACACTTTTACCATTGAAGCTTTTTACAAACTGTTCGAAAGCGCCTTTGCCGCACGATATCACGCTTTTTGTACTGGGCGTGGAGATTGTAATGTTTTCCATAAATATTTAAGGCAACAGTTGATAGCGCCCTTTTACCTCCCGCATATTGTCGCCGCCCAAACGCGAGCATACGACTTCCGCAAGCGCTTGACATAACACGCTTTCCAGCACTATTTCGCAAGCGCAGATTGCGCACACGTCGCTCCGCTCGCTCGCCGCCGTGCAGGCCTCGCCCGTGCTTATATCGACCGTGTTTAAACCCTTCATAAGCGTGGGTATGGGCTTCATTGCGGCGCGGATTACTATTTCTTCGCCGTTAGACATTCCGCCTTCTATACCGCCTGCATTGTTGGTTTTTCTGAAATATTTTCCGTCTGAAAAGTAAATTTCGTCGTGAACTTCGCTTCCGCGAGCCTGCGCGGCGGCAAAACCTTCGCCAACTTCCACGCCTTTTATCGCCTGAACGCTCATTAAAGCTCCGCACAAAATAGCATCAAGCTTTTGAGAATACGTCATACAACTTCCGAAACCGCTCTTCAAACCCTTGACGCGCAATTCGATTACTCCGCCGACGGTGTCGCCTTCCGCTTTGATTTTGTCTATATATTTTTCGGCTTTTGCTCTTGTCTCGCCGTCTGGCATAAAAAGCGAATAATTTTTGGCGCTTTCAAGCTGTTCAAATGAATATTCGGCATTGTCTTTCACTTCGCCTACGCTCTTGACAAAACCGCTTATTTCAACACCCAACTCGCGCAAATACTGACGGGCTATCGTACCGCCCGCAACCCTTACAGCCGTTTCGCGGGCGCTTGCGCGCTCCAAAACGTTGCGTGCGTCGACGTGGTCGTACTTGATAATTCCCGTTAAATCGGCGTGTCCCGGACGAACGCGGGTAAGCGTTTTTTGCGTGACATCTGCATTTTTCGCTCCCATTACCGCTTGCCAATTTTCAAAGTCGCGGTTGATTATTCCGAACGAAATGGGGCTTCCGAGCGTAAATCCGTTGCGAACGCCCGAAAAAATTTCGACTTCGTCCTTTTCGATTTTCTGTCTTCCGCCTCTACCGTAGCCGCTCTGTCTGAGTGCAAGATAGCGATTAATTTCGTTGACGTCTATTGAGAGATTTGAAGGAACACCTTCCAATATACCCAAGAGCATTTTCCCGTGCGATTCACCCGCTGTCGTAAGTTTCATATAACTCCTTTTATAATACGGAAAAGCTTTCCGTTGTAGCCGTAATTACTATATTGCCTTCTTCGCTCGTATACAACGGCTGAACGTATGCGCAGACGTCGGAAAGGCTTTTAAGCGACGGATAACTTGAAAAATTATTGCCAACGCTAAGCACCGCACATTGCGGTTTAATTAAATCGTACCAAGGCGCATAGGTGTTTTCCGCACCGCCGTGGGCGGGAACAGAGAGTATTTTGCACTTTTCGAGATTAACGCTGAAATCGCCTATCCTGCAAAACGGTTGATTGAGTTCCCGACTTAATTTATAGCCGTCCGTGATGCTTTTTAGTGTTTCTCTACGGGCGTCGGAAGTGAATGCGAAAGCCGTTTCACCGTACTGCAGCCAAGTCACAACCGAAGCTTTTTCAATATTTTCCGTTGTGGGATTTGAATTTAAGCCGGCATATTCGGACACTGGACTGTCTTTATCCGTAGGCGAAAGAAAGGTGAAAAAGTAATCGTTTTCCGCATCTGCATAGCCTTCGCCGACAGACGCGTATCCGTAATGAACTTTTTTATCTTTCAACGCCGTCATAAACGCATGAAATTCATCCGTAATGCGGGTATTAAAGACGTACGGTACAAACGCTGTTTTTACGGTTTTATACTTTACTACTTCCGCTAAGCCGCCACAATGCTCGTCCTTAACCGACGAACAAATCAGATAATCTATTTCGTCCACTCCGCACAAATTAAGATATTTCAAAAGCGAAAGTTCGTGCGGGTATGAGCCGTCCCCACCGTCTATCAGCATAATTTTCCCGTCGGGAAGCTCTATCAAAGAACTGTCGCCGAAGCCAACATCGAGATATGTTACGCGCAATTCCCCTTTTTCATTTTTACGCGCTTTAACAAAATATGCGGTCAGATATTTTACTGGGATAAACACATTCGTTATTAACAGCGCTATTGCAAACACAACCGCAACTGATACGGGAATAAGCGTTGCCGTTATCCATTTCGGTATATGTTTCTTTTTCTTTGCCATTCTTATGTAACCGACTTAATTATTTGCATAAATATACTTATACATTTTAGATTATATATTATATTTGCATATTTGTAAAATAAAATAGGCGGTTTTTGATAAAACCGCCTAAACAATATTGAGTTTAATAATTTCTTCCCTTGCTTTTAAACGCTTGATTTACGAATAATAGTTTATAGAAAGATTTGGAAGCCTATGGAACACTTTTTTGGGCTTGATTTCCTTTTCAAGTCTTTTAGGCACTCGTACCGTTCTGAGTTCCGAACAGCCGACAAACGCCTGTCTGCCTATCTGCTTTAACGAAGCGGGCAAATCGAACGCCACAAGCGTTCTGCAATTCATAAACGCAACGTCGCCGATAACTTCAAGCTTTTCGGGAAAGTTTATTTCACGCAAATCAAAACATTCCGCAAACGCCCAAGAGCCTATTTCCGTCAACCCTTCGGGAAGACGTGCAGATGTAAGACTTTCACAATGGGCGAAAGCACCTTCGTAAAGCTTTTCAATACTGTCGGGCAAATAAAGCTTTTCAAGAGAAACGCAGAAATCGAACGCTCTTCTGCCAATCTGTTTCAACCCGCTGGGCAATTGTAATACAGTAACGCTGCTGCATGCGTGGAATGCGCTTGCGCCGATGAACTGAACGCTTTCGGGTATAAGAATTTTTGTAAGCGAAGAACAGTCTGCAAAAGCGAAATCGTCGATAATTTCCAAGCTGTCGGGGAAAATTATCTCTTGGAGTTTTTCGCACCAGCCGAATGCGGTCTTTTCTATTATCTTTAAACCAGCAGGCAAAAGCACTTCTTCAACGTCGCTGTTGGCGAACGCGTTAGCGCCTATCTTTGTTATAAAATCGGGAACAATAGTCTGCTTTTTCGTACCGATGTACTTAACAGCGACGTCACCTTCTATCAGATAGTCTTCGTAAGCAGTGAGTTCGCTCTTACGCTCTTCGGGAATAGGCGCCGCCTGGGGTTCTTCCGGCACGATTGCTTCCATTTTTTCCTGCAACGTTTCGGGGTCATCCTCAATTGGAACGTCGGGTTCAGGTTCCGGAGTTTCTGTTATTTCCTCGATTAAATTAACTAATTCGCCTTCTTTATTATCCTTTACGTTGTCGTATGCGTGAGCGGTATCATCCTCGCCGGAAGACAAATATTCCTCTTCCGACTCGAATTTATCGGAATAGTCCTCGTCGTCCAATTCTTCGCCTTGACTTGCATAAAAACGGAAATAAATGTTGGAATATTTGGGGAACGCCTTGCCTCCGCGCACTCTGCGGTACAGTCTGCCCGGTATGGTAGCTTCCTCTAAATTATCACAGCCGTAAAACGCGCCCTTACCGATAGATGAAAGCTTCGGCGGCGTTATAACTTTCTTTAATGTTTTACAGTCGTAAAACGCATAAGGCGCTATTCTGACAACGTTGGAAGGCAGTTTCAGCACTTCGTCCGTGCCGTTATACTTTATAACCGTACCTTTTTCTATGCGTAATCCCTTTTCGTTACTGTCCATAAAATACGTTTCTCCAGTAGTATATGCCGCATTATATCATAAAAAAAGCTAAATGTAAAGAAGTAAAAAAAATTCCCCGCAATTTTAGGGGAATTTTTTTCTGAATTTATTAAATTAAAGACTTTCGTGTATAGTTCTGGATATAACGTCGTCCTGCTGTTCTTTAGTAAGCTTATTGAAATTTACGGCATAGCCCGATACACGTATAGTAAGCTGCGGATATTTTTCGGGATGTGCCTGCGCGTCTAAAAGCGTTTCACGGCTGAATACGTTTACGTTGAGATGATGACCGCCGTCCGCAACGTATGCGTCCAACATATTTACCAAATTATCTGCTCTTGACATAAATTAAACTCCTTTTTCGTTAATTTCTTTTTCTTGCGCGAAAAATAAATTTACGATTATAGGGCGTTGCCCTCTTGCCGCATTGAGAATATAGCCCTCAATTAACAGAAAATGCGGCAATT
>CAYXXB010000057.1:0-8463 GCA_964468955.1 uncultured Clostridia bacterium
GCAATCTGTTCAAAATCAATAAAATGGTGCACAAGTATCCTTTGGATACCGTTCATAACTTCAATATCGCGGCGGATGATTTCTATCCCGTTTACGATATGATAAAGGTTCTCGACCTCGACAAGAAAAAGAAGATAAAGGGTCTGTCTGCCGAACGTGCGGACATTCTTCCCACGGCGTTCGCCATTATAAAGTCGTTTATATCGTATATGAATATAGACAATTTCACTATTTCCGGTTCGGGTCTGAGAGAGGGTATAATGTTCAATCAGGCATTGCCTACTACTGTGGAAAAGCCCGTTTCGGACGTTATGAACTATTCGCTTACCACGCTCGTAAAGTATTACGACTGCGACGAAAAGCACGTAGAACACGTGGTGAATTTAAGCGTTCAGCTTTTCAAACAGCTCCGCGTTCTGCACAAATTCCCCCGTCAGTATTTAAAGGTGTTAAAGGTCGCGGCAATGCTTCACGACTGCGGTATGCGCATTAAATATTACAATCATCAGCGCCACAGCTGTTATATGATTTTAAACGCATCTCTCTACGGCGTAAGTCACAGGGAAATCGTGCTTGCGGCTTTCACGGCATGCTGTCATAAAAAAGAGGATATCAACCAGTACGAGTGGAACAGATACCGCGACGTTTTGCAGGAAGACGATATGGAAATCGTAAAGCGCCTCGGCGTTATGCTCAGAATAGCGGAGAGTCTGGACAGAAGCCATTCCGGCGTCGTAAAGGGAATAAACTGCGATATTTTGGGCGACTCCGTAATCATGAAGACGGAGCTTGACGGCGACGCTTCCCTTGAAATACGCAATGCGCTTATGGCTAGCGCGGAATTTAAAAAGTCTTTCCGCAAAAATCTGGAAATACTGTAAAATCATAATTATATGCCGTCGGAAATTAAAGGCGGCATTTTTAATACGGAAACTTATATGCGCATAATACTTGCAAGCGCTTCCCCGCGCCGAAAAGAATTGCTTTCGCAAATTGTAAAAAATTTCGAAATTATCCCCGCAAAAGGCGAAGAAAAGGCGGATTTAACCCTTCCTCCCGAACAAATCGCCTGCCGTTTGGCGGAAAGTAAGTGCGACGAGGTATTTTTATCGCATAAAGGCGTCGTTATAGGGTGCGATACGATAGTCGTTTACGGCGGCAAAGTACTCGGCAAACCCAAAGACGAAAAGCACGCTTTCCAAATGCTTGAAACGCTTTCGGGAAAAACACACAGCGTAATTACGGGCGTTTGCGTGCGCATTGAAAACAAAAAAATTACCGCGTACGAAAAAACGTGCGTAACTTTTAACACTCTCACAAAAGAGTTTATACAAAATTATATTAAAAGCGGTTCGCCTATGGATAAGGCGGGAAGCTACGGAATACAGGACGACGGCATTGTGGCAAGCTACGACGGCAGTTATACAAACGTTGTTGGACTTCCCGTCGAACTCCTTAAAAAAATTTTAAAAGAAGTACTTGAAGATGACTCGGTTAGTAATTGATATCGGTTCTTGGATGACAAAAATTTATATGCTCGGCTGCGGCGTAGTGCTTTCGGAAGCGACTTGCGTTGCGGTTGAAAGCGATAAGGAAAGCGGCGGTGAAGTAACCGTCAAGGCGCTCGGCGATAAGGCGCGTGCGCTTTCTGGCAAGGCGGCGCGCAATACGCGCATTGTAAATCCCGTTTGCGAAGGCGAAATAGTTCACCCCAATCTGCTTTCCGAATTGCTCGCATACTTTTTGGAAAAGGTGGAAGTGACCCCCCGCAAAGCAAAATCGACTGAAGTTCTGTTCATTGTGCCTTGCAGCGCTACGCCCGAACTTCGTGAACAGTATCTTGAGGTGGCAAGCGCTTGCAATATCGGCAGAGTGTATTTTACCCGTACTCCGTTCGCCGCCGTTATGGGACACGACGTAACCGTAACCCAGACTTCACCCGTGTTCTGCGTGGACGCCGGTTACGGCAAGACGGATATCGCCGCTTTTTCCCTCGACGGCATAATTTCCGGCTTTACTTTAAATCTCGGCGGCGGCAATATAGACGTGCATATTGTCGATTTGCTGAGCGACAATTTTTCGGTAAAAATAGGCGCGCTTACGGCGGAACGGCTCAAAAACACCGTAGGCAGTCTGCTCGAAGACGACAACAAAGTGACTGTAGCCGACGGCAGGGACGTGGAAAGCGGTGCGCCCGCTTCGGTTTCAATCAGCACCCCGCACGTCGAAGAGGTGATAAAACTTTACGTTGATAAAATAGTGGAGTATACCCGTGCTGTGCTTTCCGATTTGCCGGAGGAAGTATCCTCGGCGGTAGTTCACGGCGGTATTTATCTTTCGGGCGGGCTTGCCCGTATGGACGGTTTTGCGGATTATTTTGCTGGCAAACTCGGAATAAAGGTCAACGAGTGCGAAGAACCCGCTTTGGCATCCGTCATAGGCGGCTGTACGATACTTTCGAGCGGGGCTTTATGCTCGAAACTTGTAACCGTGGATTAAAAATTTTGTTACATTAAATGTTAATTTGATTGGTATTAACATAAAATTATCAATGAATGATAAAATGATAATTTCAAACAAAATAATAAAGTTTATTTTGGCATTTGACGGTGCGTTTGTTAAGGTTTATTAACAATTTTGAGTGTTAATTCTTTCAAAGTAACATTAAAAATCTTTAGAGGCATATTCGTTTGTGTCAAGCGTAAAATTATTGTAGAATAATAGCGGGAGACGTATAGAATATGGGGACAGGTACATATAGCGTGAAACCTGAAAATATTATTTATGCCGGTTTTGACCTGTGCGCATTACTGTTAGCCGCGGTAGTGCTGATTAACTATATCATAATAAAGAAAATCGACCGCCGTTCTTCGCGTCTTTTCTGCACGCTTAACATATTGGCGCTAGTTTGCACTTTATTCAACTTTATCGCAATAATAACTATGAGCGTCGTGTCCTGTCCGGTATGGGTAGGCGACTTGTTTACCGTCGGTTTTTATTTAACTTATATAATGACGGGAGTGGTATTCGTAGTTTATTCGGTTGCGGTTATATACGAAAACGCAAAAATTCCGAAGGCTTGCTATGTTGTTGCAAACGCTATATGCGTAGTCGGCATAGCGGCAACTATTTTCTCGGCGGTCGGTCTGTTCGGTATGAAGCCGACTATGGACGCAACGGCATACACGCCTATAAAAAAGGGATATGAGGGTGCGATTTACGGCACGCTTATAACGGCGCTTGTATTCTCGCTTATCTTAACTATTTATCACACTTACCACAAATCACGCAAGGCGCAATTCAAAAAGACGAGTGTGTATAACATATTCTTCTTCTGCGGACTGAATATCGTTACGGTATTATTGCAATATCATTTGCGTTTTCAGGTCAGCTGTTTTGCGCTCGCGCTCGCAGTAATGCTTATCTATATAACGCTTCAGCGCCCAGAAGACGAAATAGACGCGACCAGCGGCGCATTCAACAAACGCTCTTTCAGCCGCAGAGGGAATGCGTTCCTCAGCGAAGGCAAGCATGTGTCGGTGTTCGCTCTCGAACTCAACAATATGACGGTCGTCAATTCGTCGTTCGGATTAAACGGCGGCAATCAGGTTATAAGCGAGGTGGCTAAACGCCTTAAAAAGCTTCTGCCTAAGGGACAGTACCTGTACAGATTGAGCGGCGTAAGGTTCGCAACGTACTTCAAGTCCGAAGAAGACTTTAAACAGTTTTCAAAACAATATCCGGCAGTGTTCGAAAAGCCCTATTCTGTACTCGATACGGAACTGCGGCTGACGGCTACGGCGTGCATTATTAAAATGCCCGAAGTTACGGAAAAGCTTTCGGAAGTAGAGGATTTGTTAAGGTACTACCGCAACAGCATAAACGTTTCGGAAGAAATTATTGAAGCGGACTCGGAAGCGCTTATGAAAGCCCGCCGCAGGGAGCTGGTTGATTTCGCGATACAGAACGCGTTAAATAATCGCACTTTCGAAGTATATTATCAACCCATATATTGCGTTACGGATAAAACATTCAGCGGTTGTGAAGCGTTGATACGCTTAAACGACCCGACGCTCGGCTTTATTTCCCCCGACGAATTTATTCCCATATCAGAACAGAACGGTAAAATAATCGAAGTCGGCAAATTCGTAATAGAGGAAGTGTGCCGTTTCATTAAGACGAACAAGCTGGAAGAGTACGGCATTAAATTCGTAGACGTAAACATTTCCGTCATACAGTGTATGCACCCCGAAATTATCAACGATATCGAAAGCATACTCAAAAAATACGACGTTCCCCGTTCGCTGATAAATCTTGAAATTACTGAAACGGCTTCGGCGCAGTCCTATGCAATGCTTCAAAGCAAGCTTAACGAATTGCACTCCAACGGTTTCACGATTTCGCTCGACGATTTCGGAACTGGCTTCTCGTCCGTTGAATATCTTATCAATTTCCCGTTCGACGTAGTTAAGCTTGATAAAGCTCTCGTCTGGGCTTATATGAGTACGAAAAAATACGAACCGATTTTGCAGCACTATATGCCTATGCTGCACAGCCTCGGCACGAAAATCGTTGCTGAAGGCGTTGAAACGCAGGAAATGGTTGACGCTCTCGTTTCGTTGGGCTGCGACTTTTTGCAGGGATATTATTATTCACGTCCGATTAATTCACAGCAGTACCTCGAATTTATTAATAAGAACAATAAAGCGCAGATTGCGTAATAATACAATTCGAAAACTTAAACCGAGCCTTTAAAGGCTCGGTTTTTTATTTCTATTTAATAATAAAAACAGTAATTCTTTCATAAACATTTCACAATCAATTATAATAATAGGAAGGGTATATAAGTTGACTTTTTAGGTAAATATTGCTATAATTCAGTTTATATTACAAAAAACAAGACAAGGAATTTTAAGGCTTTCAGATGTTTAGAACGTTACTTAAAAGCGTAAGGGAATACAAGCTTCCGTCAATACTTTGTCCCATCGTAATGGTTGGCGAAGCGGTGATGGAAATTATAATTCCCTTCCTTATGACCTTTATCGTACACGAGCTTGAAAATCTAGCCGACCCCGCGATAGGTACGGTAAATACAAACAGAATAATATTATTCGCGTCTTTGATGATTGTTTGCGCTATTTTTGCGATGCTGTGCGGTATCTGGGGCGGCAAGCTTGGCGCTAAAGCTTCCTGCGGGTTTGCACATAACCTTCGCGAGGATATGTACAACAATCTTCAATCATATTCTTTCGCGAACATAGACAATTATTCTACGGCGAGCCTGATAACGCGAATCACAACCGACGTATCCAACGTACAGATTGCGTATCAGATGTGCATACGTATGTTGGTGCGCGCGCCCATACTTTTTATTGCGTCCATTATTATGACGGTAATGATAGAACCTATGATGGCGCTTATATTCGGCGGTGCAGCGGTTGTTCTTGCAATAGTAATAGCAATCTGTATGTACAAAGTTGTGCCGTATTTCAGAATAATGTTCAAAAAATACGACGGTTTAAACGCCGTAGTGCAGGAAAATTTAAACGGTATCCGCGTGGTTAAATCCTATGTCCGCGAGGACAGGGAAATTTCCAAAATGAAGAAAGCCGCAGGCGAACTGTATTCTTCTTCCGTAAAGGCGGAAAGAATTCTGGTCGCTCTTATGCCCTGCACGATTCTCGTTATGTTTATCGTAAATATTACGATATTAACACTCGGCTCTAATATGTATATCGGCAATATCGCGGGTAAGGTAAACCCTTCGGAAATACAGACGCTTTTTCAGTATTCTGCGCAGATTTTGTCGGGTATAATGATGGTAGCTATGTGCCTCAACTATATTTCGCTTTCAAAGGGTTCGATGGACAGAATTTGCGAAGTCCTCAACGAAAAGACAACTCTTCCCAAGCCCGAAACTCCCGTGTCCGAGGTAAAGGACGGTTCTATCGACTTCAACGACGTCGATTTCTGCTATTCGCAAAAAGCCGATTTAATGGTTCTAAAAGATATATCTCTGCACATCGCTTCGGGTGAAACGGTGGGCGTAATAGGTGCTACGGGTTCGGGCAAATCCTCGTTAGTTTCGCTTATTCCCAGACTGTACGATACGGCTCAGGGCAGTGTTTGCGTAGGCGGAGTGGACGTAAAGAATTACGATCTGAACGTATTGCGCGACAAAGTTGCAATGGTTTTGCAGAAAAACGTGTTGTTCTCAGGCACGATTGCCGAGAATTTGCGTTGGGGCGACGAAAACGCTACCGACGAGCAGATACGCTTTGCCGCTAAACAGGCTTGCGCGGACGAATTTATAGAAAATCTTCCCGGCGGCTACGAATACGACTTGGGTCAGGGCGGCGTCAACGTTTCCGGCGGACAGAAGCAGAGGCTTTGCATAGCCCGAGCGCTTCTTAAAAAACCCAAGATTATTATTTTCGACGATTCGACTTCGGCGGTCGATACCAAGACGGACGCTCAGATAAGGGCGGCTTTAAAGGCGCACGCTCCCGAAATGACTAAAATAATAATTGCCCAGCGTATTGCTTCCGTACAGGACGCGGATAAAATCGTCGTTTTAGACGACGGCAGAATAAACGCGGTCGGTACACACGACGAGTTGTTGAAATCCAACGCAATCTACCGTGAAATTTTCGAATCGCAGACGAAAGGAGGGGACGAAAATGAGTAAGAAAAACGTTCAATCCCAAGCAAACGATGCTATGAAAATGAAGAAAAAGGGCGCAAAAAACCCCGCAAAAACGCTTGGCAGAGTAATAAAATACGCATTTGCAAGCAATAAATTGGCGACAGCGTTCGTCGTAGTGTTCGTGCTGTTGGCTTCCGTTGCAAACGTAACCGCGGCATCGCGCGTTTCTGTTATTATAAAAGAGCTTATTGCGCACGGAGCGGCGGCGGATATGAAAGGCGTCGTTTATCCTACAATAATCTTTATGGGTTGTACGTATTTAATCGGCGCTGTATCGTCGTTTTCGTATAACCTTATAATGATGTATATTGCGAACGGCACGTTAAAGAAGATTCGCCACGAAATGTTTATTAAAATGCAGTATCTGCCCATTAAATATTTCGACACGCACACCCACGGCGACGTAATGAGTTTATACACCAACGACGTCGATACTATGCGCCAGCTTCTTTCGCAGACGATACCTCAGATAATTTCTTCTGCAATCACGCTAGTAGCAATATTTACGTTTATGCTACTGTACAGCGCAACGCTTCTTCTTGTCGTGCTGTTGGTGCTTGCGGCGTCTATATTCATCGTTAAGTATATCGGCGGCAAGTCGGCAAAAGAATACGTCAAGCACCAAAAAGCGCTCGGCGATTTAAACGGCTACGTGGAGGAAATGACTGAAGGGCAGAAGGTTATCAAAGTTTTCTGTCACGAACAGAAAGCAAAGGAACAGTTCAAAGCCGTCAACGACAAGCTTAACGAAGCTGGTTATAAAGCAAACTCATACGCATTCGTGTTAGGACCCGTTATAAACAATATCGGCTATTTGCAATACGTTTTGGTTGCTTTTGTCGGTGTAATGATTATAGCCGTCGGCGGCAACGAGATAGGGCTTTTATCTATCTTTACTTCCGTAATGAACGCAAAAGACGTCAACCGCGTTGCAACAATGGCAGGTATGCTCGTATCGTTTATGGTGTTTGCAAGGCAGTTCAATATGCCCGTTATGCAGGTTTCCCAGCAATTCAGCGCAATCGTAATGGCGCTTGCGGGCGCGGAGCGTATATTTGAAATGACGGATACCCCTGCGGAAGATATGGGCGGCGACATTACGCTTACCCACGGGGAGAGCGCGGAGGGCGAATGGGCTTGGAAAAAACCTCTCGAGGACGGCAAATTTGAATATATCCCGCTAAAGGGCGACATACGCTTCAACGACGTCGTGTTCGGTTATAACGAAGATAAAATTATCTTAAAGAATATCAGCCTGTACGCAAAACCGGGGCAGAAAATAGCGTTTGTAGGCGCGACGGGCGCGGGCAAAACGACTATAACAAACCTTATTAACCGCTTCTACGACATTCAGTCGGGAGAAATAACCTACGACGGAATAAATATAAGAGACATAGCCAAACCCGATTTGCGCCGTTCACTCGGCATAGTTTTACAGGATACGCACCTGTTCACGGGAACGGTTATGGATAATATCCGCTACGGCAGGCTTGACGCGACGGACGATGAGTGTATAACCGCGGCTAAGCTTGCAAACGCGCACAGCTTTATCAAGCATCTTCCCGAAGGCTATCAGACAATGATTAAGGGCGACGGCTCTAACCTTTCGCAGGGGCAGAACCAGCTTCTCGCAATAGCCCGCGCTATGGTTTCGCAGTGTCCCGTACTCATTCTCGACGAGGCAACGTCCTCAATCGATACCCGTACCGAAAAGCTTATAGAACAAGGTATGGATAAACTTATGGAGGGCAGAACGG
>CAYXXB010000058.1:0-8463 GCA_964468955.1 uncultured Clostridia bacterium
GGAAAGAATGGCGGTGGTTGTTGCGGAAAAAGACGTTGAAAGCTTTATCGCCCTCGCCGCAGAAGAAAATCTTGCGGCAACGCCTGTAGCGGTAGTTACCGACGACAGAAGAATGAAGATGTATCACCGCGGTAAGGCGATAGTAAATATCTCCCGCGATTTCCTCGACACCAACGGCGTTAAGCAGGAAACTAAAGCGGAAATCAACGAAAAGGTTACTTCATTCTTCGATAAACCCGCATCTCTGCCCGATTTTGCAACCGCTTTACGCGGCGTTATGTCGCAGCTCAACGTATGTTCCAAGAAAGGACTTGCGGAAAATTTCGACTCGACTATAGGCGCAAAATCTATATATATGCCTTTTGGCGGCAAATATCAGCTTACGCCCGTAATTGCAATGGCGGCAAAGCTCATGGGCGGAGAAACGGACGACTGCACCGTATCCGCGTACGGTTACAGCCCCGAACTCTCGTCTTCGTCGCCGTTCACGGGCGCGGTATACGCAATCGTAACTTCGGTTGCAAAACTCGTAGCCGCAGGCGCGGATTATAAAGACGCGCGTTTAACTTTACAGGAATTCTTTATGAGATTAAGGGAAGACCCCAAGCGTTGGGGCGTTCCCCTTGCGGCTTTGCTCGGCGCATTGCACGCACAGCTCGGTCTGGGTTTGGGCGCAATCGGCGGCAAGGACTCTATGAGCGGTACTTTCGAAGATATCGACGTTCCTCCGACATTGATTTCTTTCGCGCTCGCACCCGCAAAGGCAAGTGGATTAATAACAAACGTTTTAACCGCAAAAGGGCAGAAGCTGTATGCGCTCCCTATGAAAAAAGATAGCAACCGCATACCCGATTTCAACTACCTTAAAAAGCTGTTCACGGCAGTGAACAACGGAATAAAGAGCGGTAACGTAACGTTCGCAACGGTAGCGGAAAAGGGAGGAATTGTTTCCGCTGTCGTAAAATCTTGCCTCGGTAACGGCTTGGGATTTGCGTTCGAAGGCGACAAGGCGAACCTTTTTGCTGAATGTTACGGCGATTTAATCGTAAGCGCAAAAGATATTTCGGCTCTCGGTGTCGACAGCGTTTATGTAGGTGAAACCACGGACGACGAATTCGCTCTCGGAAATGAAAAGCTTTCGCACGAAGACGCTGTAAGAAGCTATACGGAAAAACTCGACGGCGTGTTCCCTTCCACGGCTAAAGCGGAAGGAAGAGTACCCGATTGCGACTATAAAGCGGGTGCAAAGTATTCTAACATCGCGACAAAGACGGCAAAGCCCCGCGTGTTTATACCTGCATTCCCCGGTACGAACTGCGAACTCGATACTGCCCGCGCTTTCGAAATGGCAGGCGCAAAAGCCAATGTTTTAGTAATCAAAAACCGTTCGGCAGCCGATATCGAAGAGAGTGTGGAAGCGATAGTAAAAGCCGTCAACGAAGCGAATATTATAGCATTCCCCGGCGGTTTCTCTGGCGGCGACGAACCCGACGGCTCGGGTAAATTCATTGCTACGACTTTCAGCAATAACGCAATTGCGGAAAGAGTTATGGAACTTCTGAACAACCGCGACGGCTTGGTTCTCGGCATTTGCAACGGCTTCCAAGCGTTAATTAAACTCGGATTAGTGCCTTACGGCAACGTCCGCGCGCTTACGCCGACTTCACCCACGCTTACTTTCAACAATATTTCCCGCCACGTTTCGACTATGGCTAATATCAGGGTCGCGTCCAATCTCAGCCCTTGGCTCAGCGGTTGTAAGGTAGGCGAAGTGTATTCCGTACCCGTATCCCACGGCGAAGGCAAAATCGTCGCTCCCGAAGCCGAGCTTGAAAAGATGCTCGCCGGCGGACAGATTGCAACCCAGTACGTGGATTTGAACGGCGTTCCCACAATGCAAAGCCCGTTCAATCCCAACGGCAGCAGATGGGCGATAGAGGGCATAACCTCGCCCGACGGCAGGGTGTTCGGCAAAATGGGTCACAGTGAAAGAAAGGGCGAAAACCTTTACAAGAACTTCGACGGCAATTTCGATATGAAGATATTCGAAAGCGGCGTTAAATATTTCAAATAATAAAAACGCATATTAACGACCTTAGGGGGATAATTTATGAAGTGTATGTATTGCGGCTGCGAGGACAGCAAAGTAATCGACAGCCGTTCAGCGGACGAAGGCAGAACAATAAGAAGACGCAGGGAATGTGTGAAGTGCGGCAGGCGCTTCACCACTTACGAAACGATAGAAGATACGCCCGTTCTAGTTGTTAAATCAAGCGGCAACAGACAGGCTTACGACGCTCAGAAAGTCAAGAACGGCATAATCAAATCGTGCGAAAAGCGCCCCGTGTCAATGGAAAAGATAGATAAAATCGTTGACGACGTGACTAAACGCATATACAATTCTATGGAGCAGGAAATTTCCTCCAAACAGATAGGCGAAATGGTTATGGACGAATTGAAATCTCTCGACGAAGTTGCGTACGTAAGATATGCGAGCGTTTACCGTTCGTTTACGGATATAGACAGCTTTATGGCTGAACTGCAAAAAATGATGGCAAACAAAAACAAAAAATAAAAAGGCGAAAAGGCAGTTTGTAACTGCCTTTGATTTTTAAATTTATGAGCGGTTATAAAACTAAACCTGTAAATATAGGCGGAGTGCCGATAGGCGGCGGAGAACGGGTAAAAATTCAGTCGATGTGTACGACGAAAACTTCCGATACGGAAGCGACGGCTAGCCAGATACTCGCCCTTGCGGAAGCTGGGTGCGAGATTGTAAGGGTGTCCGTACTCGACGAAACGGACGCTCAGGCGATTAGCACGCTTAAAAAGCTTTCGCCTTTGCCGATAGTCGCGGATATTCATTTTTCTCATAAGCTTGCCGTAAAGGCAATCGAAAGCGGTTGCGATAAAGTGCGCGTGAACCCCGGAAATATCGGCGGCGAAAAGGAAATAGCTATCGTTGCGGATTGCATAAAAGCGCACGCTATACCGATGCGCGTCGGTGCGAATACGGGCAGTATTGAAAAAGAATATTTGCAAAAGTACGGAAGAAGCGCGGAAGCTCTCGTGGAAAGCGCTTTGCATAACGCAGCGGTATTCGAAAAATTCGGCGTGAACGATATAGTAGTTTCCGTCAAAGCTTCAAGCGCGCCTCTTACCTATCAGGCTTATACGCTTTTATCCAAGCGTTGCGACTATCCTTTGCATATCGGCGTCACGGAAGCAGGTACGGAAGAAATGGCGGTCGTAAAATCGAGTGCGGCTTTGGGCGCGCTTCTTTTAAACGGCATAGGCGATACTCTTCGCGTATCGATAACGGGCGACCCCGTGCGCGAAGTCGTTGCCGCCCGCAATCTTTTAAGGGCTGTCGGAGCAGACAAAAATTTTGTAGACGTGATTTCCTGCCCGACTTGCGGCAGGTGCGCTTGGAATTCGGCTGAGCTTGCACAGAAGGTCAACGAACGAGTAAAATCTATAAAAAAACAATTAAAAATCGCCGTTATGGGCTGCGTCGTAAACGGACCGGGGGAAGCTAAGGACTGCGATATAGGAATTGCAGGCGCTACGGATTATTGTGTAATTTTCAAAAACGGAGAAATTATAAAAAGGGTAGAGCGGGAAAGAGCTGAGCAGGAGTTCTTTGCCGAGATAGAAAAAATTATTAATGACTGAAAAATTTTTAGATAAAATCAGAACAATTCCGTCGTTCGAAAGGGCAATAGTACCTTCCGTAACGCTGTCGAAAGCGGACAACACGGTTGAAATAAGCGTCGTTACGGATAAAACTTTTACGTCAGATAGCGAGAGCGCGCTGAAAAAGATTGCGAGAGAGTACGTTCCCGAATACTTTTCGTGCAGGGTTGTGGTAAATAAGCTCACTCCAGACGAAAAAATGGTCGCAAAAAAGATATACTCTTTAATTTCGCAGTTGAACCGTCAGCTTGCGGCTTTCGTAACGCCAGAAGACATAACGGTTGAACGCACTGAAAACGGTTTTTACTTTACCATAAAGGTGGTTCACGCGTCCGTCTTTACGCGCGATTTCGAAAAAGCTGTCGAAAGCGCTCTTGCAAATTGTTTTTGCGGAGAGTTCAGCGGCAAGTGTGTGACTGCGGAAAATAAAATCGACGATATAGTTATAGAGGAAGAGCAGGAAAATATAGAATACGTTCTGCCCGCCCGCACCTTTGAAATTAGCGACTTTTCTTTTATAGAAGGAATGGAAATACAAAAGACCGCAATCTATCTTTCCGACGTGAATTTTATAAGCGAAAACGTGGTCGTTTGCGGAAAAATCGAGCATATACGCGAGCGCACTTTCCAAAAGCAGAACGGCAGGGAAAAGCTTATGTATAACTTCGTTATAAACGATGGCACAGCGGCGTTGCGCGTAAGCTATTTTGCCCGCCAGAAGAGCATAGAAAAAATAAAAAAATTGCAGGTCGGCGACAGCATCGTCTGCACCTGCAAGACGGATACCTTCAACGGCGAAATCCGCACGACTGCAAATTTTATCGACTACGGAAAAACGCCTGAAAATTTCGTT
Source organism: uncultured Clostridia bacterium (assembly GCA_964468955.1). Classification (GTDB taxonomy): domain Bacteria; phylum Bacillota; class Clostridia; order Christensenellales; family Borkfalkiaceae; genus Coproplasma. The sequence continues at coordinate 4,550 of CAYXXB010000058.1, forward strand.
CCCGAAAAGCGCGCATCAAAACCCGTTCCCCGCTATTACGAAACGGTTAAACCCGCACCTTATGAGGACTATACCCAAAGCGATTTATTTGCGGATAACGCACTTCCCGACTGCTTGAAGAACAACGTCTTCGTGGTTTTCGATTTGGAAACGACGGGACTTAACAGTTCTCCTTCGGCAGGTAATATGGACAGAATTATAGAAATCGGCGCTTATAAAATTATAGGCGGAGCTATAAAAGAGAGCTTCAATACTTTCGTAAATCCCCAGCGCAAGCTTTCAGCGGAAATTATTAACCTTACGGGAATTGACCAGCAGACGGTTGACGGTGCGCCCGTATACGAAAAAGTTATGCCCGACTTTTTCAAATTCTGCGAAGGGGCGTATCTGGTAGGTCATAACGCCGCAAATTTCGACTTCAAATTCATAGAGTATTACAGCTCCAAGTGCGGCTACTTCCCCGAGCGCAGGCTATTCGACACGCTTCCGCTTTCCCAACAGCTTTTACAGCTTGCAAATTTCAAGCTGAATACGGTTGCAGACCACTTCGGCATCACTTTTAACCATCACAGAGCGGCAGACGACGCATTGGTAACCGCAAAAATCTTTATTGAACTGTTAAAAATAAAAAAAGTTTTACCAAATCCCTGTTAAAACTTGCCAAATGAAAAACAGTATGTTATAATGATTTCAGACTTAATACTTAGCTATAAGATTGAGTGCCTTGACAAAGGCACTCAATACTTGTATTTTGAACCGTCGGCGGTTTTTTTCGGAGCGCAATGAACTTTAAACCTGTTGAAGAAATTTCTGCTTTTCTTAACGATATCGCCCAGCCAATGGGTATAGAAATCGTGGACGTGGAGTGCAACTCAAAATCGTCCTCGCTCACCGTTTATATCGAAACGGAAACGGGCGTCGACCTCGACACGTGCGAAAAGTTCCATAACGCTATAATGGAGCCTATCGACGAACTTGACCCCAGCTACGGGGCAGCGTACACGCTCAACGTTTCGAGTCCGGGTCTTGACAGACCGTTCAAAACCGTAAGGGATTTCGAGAGGAATTGCGGCAAGGAAGTGGAAGTAAAACTGTATGCACCGTTAAAGGGCAAGAAGTTTTTGGAAGGAGTTTTGGAGCATTTCGACGAAACAACCGTAACGGTTGCAATGCAGGGCGAAACGGTCAAAATTCCTCGCAACAAAATAGCAAAGATAAATAAAGCGATAAAAATGTAATAAAAGCGCCGTGGAGGCGCGTTCACAGATATTTTTTAGGAGAGATCAAAATGGTAAACAAGGATTTTTTTGCCGCACTTGCGGATCTTGAAAGGGAAAAGGGAATTCCTCAGGAAGTTTTTATCGAAGCGCTTCAGAACGCTCTCGTTTCCGCGTTGAAAAAACAGACGGCAAACGGCGTCGGAGCGGTTGAGTTGAAGCTCGTACCCGAAAGGGGTACGATAGAGTTCTACTCCGTAAGAACCGTCGTCGAAGAAGTTATGGACAGAGAAGCGGAAATTTCTCTCGAAGACGCCCGTGCAATCAAAAAGAGCTATAAAGTAGGCGATAAGGTTACTGAAAAGTTCACTCCCAAGGATTTTTCACGTATCGCCGCTCAGACCGCAAAGCAGGTAATCTTGCAGAAACTGCACGAAACGGAACGCGACGCGGCTATGAGCGAATTCTCCGATAAGGAAGGCGAGCTTGTCGTCGGCACGGTAAGGAAAATCGACCTTAAAAATATCTATATCGAACTCGGCAAGGGTCAGGTGGAAGGTTTGCTTCTTCCCTCCGACCAAGTGCCGGGTGAAACGTATAATGTCAACGATAAAATCAAAGTTTTCGTCCGCAGGGTAAAGAGCGGTTTCAAGGGCGCGCAGGTGCTTGTAAGCCGTTCGGCTGCGGGTTTGGTTCGTAAACTGTTCGAAGAGGAAGTCCCCGAAATCAAGCAGGGTACGGTTGTGATAAAGGAAATCAGCCGCGAAGCTGGTGCGAGAACGAAGATAGCAATTTATTCCGAGGACGCGAGGGTAGACGCAATCGGCGCATGCGTAGGCAACAAGGGTGCGCGCGTAAACGCGATAGTCGAAGAGCTTCACGGCGAGAAAATCGACATTATTCCTTGGAGCGAAAATCCTCTCGAATTTATCGCCAAAGCGCTTTCCCCTGCAAAGGTTATTTCCGTAACCCAGCTGGACGGCGACAGAACGGCTATGGCTGTAGTTCCCGACGACAAGCTTTCGCTTGCGATAGGCAAAGACGGACAGAACGCCCGCCTTGCGGTAAGACTTACGGGTTGGAAAATCGACGTCAAGAGCGAATCGGCGGCGGCGAAACTCGGATTTAATCTCACCGAAGATGTTGAAGAAACCGAAGCGGCGGAAATCGGAGAGGAAAACGAATAATTGCAGATGCAGAAACAAAGAAAAATTCCGCTCAGACAATGTATTGCGTGTCGTGAGCTGAAAGAAAAGAAAGCTATGTTAAGGGTTGTTAAAAATTCCGACGGCAATATCTTCCTCGATTTTTCGGGCAAGGCTGCGGGACGCGGTGCATACGTATGCGACCAATCCGACTGCATAACAAAACTGAAAGCAAAGAGATTGATAGACAAAGCGTTTTCCTGTCGTGTAGACGACAAGGTGTACACCTCGATAGAGGAGGAGTATTTTGGCAGGAAAAGTTGAAACATACCTTGGCTTTTGTATAAAGGCGAGAAAAATAGCGCTCGGCGCGGGTACGGTAGACCTTTTAAAACGGGACGTGTACCTTGTGGTGGTTTGCTCTACCGCGTCGGATAACACTAAAAAACTCGCTGTAAAATTCGCAAACAGGTTTTCGTGTCCTTTGATAATATGTAAAATCGGGCTTGAAAACGTCGTGCATAAATCAGGCTGTAAAATTGCCGCCGTGCGTGATGATAATTTGGCTCACGCAATATGCGACAATTTAACCGACGATTACGAACTATGCGACGGGAGGCAATAAAATATATGGCTAAATACGAGAATATAGAAAATATAGTTAAAATGTTATCCGACGGCAAGATAGGCGAGCTTTCCAAAAAAGTATCCGCAGTGGAAAAGACTGCTTACGAAGTGATGAAAAAGCTTACCGAGCTTAATAACGCAAGGCTTGCTAAGATTGCCGAGGAGAAAGCGGCGCAGGAAGCGGCGGAGATTGCCGAGGTTAAGCAGACCGAACCCGTCAAAGTAGAAATTCCCCAATCGGAAATTAAAACGGAAGCGAGCGCACCCGTTCAAGAAGTTAAGGCAGAAAATCAATCCGAGGAAAAGGCTGTAGACAAAAAAGCGGAAAAGGAAGTAAAGCCTGCGGAAAAACCTGCCGCAAGCGTTAAAGAAAATGCGGAAAATACGGCGAAAGAGCAAGCTCAGCCCAAGCCCGAAAAACCCGCAAGACCTTCTTTTATAGTAGCAAAAGCTCCCGCAGCTCAACCCAAAACGTTTATCAACAAGGATAACGGCAGGGGAGACAGAGCGCCCCGTCAGGGCTTAAATCAACAAAACCGTCCTACAAGCGGCGCAAGACCCGCTCAAAGCGGCGGGGCAAAATATATTGCGCCCACGGCTGTTCAACCCGCAAAGCCCAACGGTAAGAACTTCGGTGCGGATAAGAAAAAGGGTTTTGAAAAGACTTACGTCGAAAAAGACAGGCACGGAATTTCCAAGCGCGCGCTCGCTAAACAGCAGGGTGTAAGCGTATCGGACTTCGACGAGGATAAGAGCGGTTACAGAAAGCTCAGAGTCAAGAAAGATAAAAAACAGCAGAGTTCTCAGACAGTTAAAATAGAACACGCAGTCGTTACCACCAATGAAATTCCTTTAAAGGTATTATCCGAAAAAATCGGCATTACCGCGGTGGAAATTACAAAATGGCTTTTCAAAGAAGGCATTA
>CAYXXB010000059.1:0-8375 GCA_964468955.1 uncultured Clostridia bacterium
TATGGACGTCGCTAAGGCGGTTAAGGAAGTTAAAGCAGGTAAGGTTGAATACCGTTTGGATAAGACGGCTATCATTCACTGCCCTATCGGCAAGAAGAGCTTCGGCACGGAAAAGATAGTAGAAAACTTCGAAGCGCTTATGGATGCTATCGTTAAGGCAAAGCCCGCTGCGGCAAAAGGTCAGTATATAAAGAGCGTTACGCTTACTTCGACCATGGGTCCCGGCGTAAAAGTAGTTTACAACAAGGGTTAAGTCTTGGCTTATAAGCTACGCAATACTGTGTCGCGTTTGCGTTTTGGCTCAGTCATTTACGTTTAAGTAAACTCCTGTCGCCAAAGCCGCACGCTCCTTGTCTTGCTTGCTTCTAAACCAAGTGATGTGTTTAATAAGATTAGAAAAAAATTATTTCTGCGCGGAAAATCGTTTGACTTTTCCGCGCAGGAGTAATATACTAACAAACGTAAAAATTAAATCTGCCGCAGACAGCAGGTGCTTAAACGCTTAATTTCCTGCCGAGGTAACAAGTTTTAAGTTCGTTTTGACGCGCCTTGTACCACTGCGGTATAAGGTTTTTTTAATTCTCACGCCAAAAATTTTGCTTGCAAAATATCCGCGTGAACGACTATCAGAGGAGGTAAAAAATTTGTCAGCTAATTTCGAAGCCAAGAAAGTTCTTGTAGAAGAGATTGTGGAAAAGATTAAAGCGGCGAAATCGGTTGTACTCGTTGATTACAACAAGCTCACCGTTGCCGAAGTTTCCGAACTCAGAAACAAGTGCAAAAAGGCAGGTTGCGAATACAAGGTTTACAAAAACACCTTGGTAAGAAAGGCTTTGAACGAGCTTGGGTTCAACCAGTTCGATAACGACCTTAACGGCCCCACGGCAGTTACGTTCGGTTCTGACGAGACAGCGGCGGCTAAAGTAATGGTTGCTGCGTCCAAGGATTACGACGGTAAGATAACCTTAAAGAGCGCGTTCGTAGACAATTCTTACTACGACAAGAACGGCATTAAAGCGCTTGCTACTATGCCTTCGAGAGAAGAACTCGTTGCAAAGATGCTCGGTTCTATCAACGCACCCGCTACGAATATCGTCGGCGTAATGAACAACGTGATTTCCGGTCTCGTACGTGTATTGGACGGTATCGCAAAACAAAAACAAGCGTAAATTTACGCAAATCTCGGACGGGCGTATGCGTCCTTAAACTGTGCGCAAACAATAAATAAAAAATTTAGGAGAATAAAAAAATGGCAGATATCAATAAGATTATCACTGAAATCGAAGGTTTAACCCTTCTTGAAGCAAGCGAGCTTGTAAAGGCTCTTGAAGAAAAGTTCGGCGTATCCGCAGCAGCTCCCGTAGCAGTAGCGGTAGCTCCCGCAGCAGCAGGCGCAGCTCCCGCAGCAGCAGCTGAAGAAAAGACCGAATTCAACGTTGTATTGAAGGACGCAGGCGCTAAGAAAATCGACGTTATCAAAGTCGTTCGCGCATTCACCGGACTTGGCCTTGTTGAAGCTAAGCAGGCAGTTGAAAAGGGCGGCGTTCTTAAAGAGAACGTTGCTAAAGAAGAAGCTGAAAAGATCGTTGCTGATCTTAAGGCTGCAGGCGCAACCGCTGCAATGGAATAATTACCAATCTGTTAGTAAAAAGTGCGAGGCAAAAACCTCGCATTTTTTTATGTGCTTCTCTGATTAGAAGCTTCGCAATACTTTGTCAGCCTTGCGTTTGTCCTAAGTCATTTACGCTTAGTAAACTCCTGTCGGGCAAGCCGCGGTTTCCTTGTCTTGCTCGCTTCTAATCAGAGGGCGGAGTTTTTTGGTTGTATGCGGTAAATTTCATTCAAACGTAAAAAATTGCTTGACGGAAACGAGTAATAAAGGTAAAATAAAAGAGTATAGCGGTAAAAAGCCGCAATTATTTTACGGGTAAAAACAATGTCATTCAAAAAATTAAGGCGCATTATCGGCGCGGTTGCACTTTCGGGTTTGTGTGCGATTGTCCCCGCGTTCTGCGGTTGCAATACCGACCACCCAGAAGCGAAAATCACAGTATCGTTCGACGGTACGGAATACGTTCTCGAATATAAGCTGTACCGCAATATGTACCCTCAGACCGTTCAGCACTTCATTGAGCTTGCGGATAACGGTTTCTATAACAATACGTTCGTGCATAATTACACCACGTCAAAGTGGTATGCCGGCGGTTACGACTACGTTGTAAGTTCGGAAGAAGAAAGCGAAGCTTTGGATTATTCCGCGTCGTTCAATGACGGCAAAATCGGTTTCAGGGATTACCTTGAAAGCGTATCTAAAGAAAAAGCGTACGCAACGCTTGCCGACCCCGCCGCGGGCAAAATCACCCCGTCGGTTTACAAAAACCTTATTGACGGAGATTTCAGCCAACCCCTCACCACGCTTATAGGCGAATTCACCAACAACCAGCATAAAATCGATAACGGAGCGCTCAAATCCTCATACGGCTGCCTCAGAATGGAATATTCGGAAAAGTCTATGGACAGCGTGAAGAACGAGAGGGTTTACCTCGATAAGCAGGGTTCGCCCAAGGGTGTTATGGGTGATTACAAGAATAACAGCGCGACGAGCCTTTTCTCGATTCAGACGAACACGACAGTTTCTTCCGATTCTAAATATTGCATTTTCGGCGTATTGCAGAAAACCCAGACTCTTCAGGATTTGAGAAGCGCGGTTACCGCATATAGCAACAGGGTAGGCTCTTCTAAATTCAATCTGGACGTGAGCTTGTACGTTGATAACGAAGACGAATACGTAGGCGCAAACGTGAACGAAGTTTCCTACAGAGCAACTTCCGTGCCTATTATAATTAAATCGGTTAAGATTACCAAATACTAAGATATATATAGTTAATAAAAGCGCAAGGCGGTAAGCCTTGCGCTTTTTTATACGCTTGCGTTATAAACGGCGCAATACTGCGTTGCGCTCCGTGCCGCCTTGGTCGTGTACTTCATTGTACACTCCCTGCGGGCGGTACTCTCGCTCCTTGTCTTGCTTGTTTCTAACGCAAGGGCTGTAATCAAGGAGGGAGGAGGAAAAAATTTTTTAAATAAAAAATATAAACTATGGTTAATTTTTTTGTTGACAAAACATAAAATAGTAACTATAATAACAAAATGTAAACCATAGTTAAGTTTAGGAGTGTTTAATTATGCCTTTGATAATGGCGCCTTGCAACAAGGAAATGGAGGTTCGCAGAATATCCGCGGACGACAAGATTAAAAAGCATTTAATGGAAATGGGAATAACTGAAGGCGGCAAAATAACGCTGCTTTCAAGCGGTTCCAGCGGCGTGATAGTCGTCGTAAAGGAAGGGCGTTTGTGTTTGGACGGCGCACTTTCAAGAAAGATTTTGGTTGCATAAGTACAAGTTTTAAGGAGAAAATAAAAACGATGTCTAAACTTTTAAGCGAATTCTCCGTGGGAGAAAGCGGCGTAATCGCAAAAGTTAACGGCGAAGGAAGAATACGCCGCAGGCTTTTCGATATGGGCGTAACGCCGCAAGCGGAAGTAATGCTCAGGAAGAAAGCGCCCCTCGGCGACCCGTTGGAAGTAACGATACGCGGTTACGAACTCACGCTGAGAAAGGACGAAGCCGCGTGCGTGGAGGTAGAAGTAAAATGAAAACCTTTGCTTTGGCAGGCAACCCCAACTGCGGTAAAACAACGCTTTTCAACGCGCTCACAGGTTCTACGGCGCACGTAGGAAACTGGCCGGGCGTAACCGTGGATAAGCGCGAGGGCGTGTACAAAAACGGCGAAACGAAAGTAAACATAGTCGATTTACCGGGTATCTATTCCCTTTCGCCATACACTCCCGAAGAGGTAATTTCCCGTAATTACATACTCGACGAACACCCCGACGGCATCATAAACATCGTCGACGCAACCAACTTAGAGCGCAATTTATACCTTACTACGCAAATACTCGAAATGGACGTACCCGTCATAATCGCACTCAATATGATGGACGAAGTGGAAAAGTCGGGCGATAAAATCGACGTAAAGGCGCTTGAAAAGGCAATCGGCGTTCCCGTCGTCGCCATATCCGCGCTCAGAAAGTCGGGCATAAAAGAGCTTATGGATAGAGCCGCGGCAATGCAGGGCGAGCGCAAGGGGACGACCGTACTCGGCGGCGAACTCTCCGCCAAGATAGAGCGCGCCCGTCAGTTCTTTGCGCAGGAAGAAGTTGCCTCTCCGTTATTCCACGCGGTCAAAATGCTGGAAGCAGATGAAATAGAACTCGCACACAAGGGCGCAAAGGAAGTACTTGCCGAGATTGCGGCTGCGGACGATTTGGAAGCGGTTATCGCCGACGAGCGTTATAAGTACATATCGGCAAATTTCTCATCCGCAAAAACGCGCATTTCCGAAAAGCAAGCGCTTACCAAGTCGGATAAAATAGATAAAGTACTCACGCACAGAATTTGGGCTATTCCCATTTTCATAGTGGTTTTGTTCTTCGTGTTCCACTTAACGTTCTCCGAAAACCTGTTCTACTTGAACGGCTTTACGGAAGCGCAGGGCTATATGCCCACGCTCTTTGACGCGGTTGAAGACGGCGGTCTTGGTTGGGAAGAAAACTTCGGTACGAAACTGCTTGCCTGTATTTACGACGGCGCTGTGTTCTCACCGGGCGTGATACTTACAAACCTTCTCAACTTTATTTTAGACTACATTACAGAGGGCGTGGGCGCATTGATAACGGTATGCCACGGCGCGCCTTGGGTGGAAAGCTTCGTTCTTGACGGCGTACTCGGCGGCATATTCGCGGTACTCGGCTTCCTTCCCCAGATTTTAACGCTTTTCCTGTTCTTCTCTATCCTCGAGGATACGGGCTATATGGCGAGAATTGCGTTCGTACTCGACAGAATTTTCCGCCGTTTCGGTTTGAGCGGCAGGGCGTTTATGCCTATGATTATGGGCTTCGGCTGTTCTCTCCCCGCAATGATTAACACCCGCACCCTTGCGGACGAAAAGGAAAGAACGGCAACTGTAAGGGTAATTCCTTTCTTCTCGTGCGGTGCTAAGCTTCCCATACTCACGGCTATGGCGGGCGGTATTTTGGAAGTGTTCGGGGTAGGCAACGTCGATTTGATAACTTACTCGATGTACCTTGCGGGCATCTGCATAGCTATTGCCGCAGTGCTTTTAATGCGCAACACCTCGCTTAAAGGCGAAACGCCGCCCTTCATAATGGAGCTTCCCGCATACCATATGCCTGGGTTTAGAAACCTGATGCTCCACTTGTGGGATAAGACAAAACACTTCGTAAAGAAAGCGTTTACCATAATTTTCGCTTCAACCGTCGTTATCTGGCTGTTGCAGTCGTTCAGCTGGAACTGGGAGTTCTTGCTGCAGGACGCGCAGGAGCTGTTCGAATCCAACCCCGAGGTTTGGGCTTCGCTCGAAGGCATAGAAGGACTTGTAAACGTGCGCGTAAACGAATCCATTCTCGGAAGTCTTGGTATGTTTATTCAGCCGTTGTTCACGCCGCTCGGCTTCGGCTCGCAGCTCGGCGCTATGGGCTGGGTGTTCGCGGTTGCCGCTATCACGGGCTTGGTTGCAAAAGAAAACGTTATAGCAACGTTCGGTGCGCTTGCGGCAGTCGTTGCAGGTCAGTATATCGATTGGGAAGCGGACGAGGTCGCAACCGCGGTCGCTATGATAAGCGGTACGGGCATTACTATCCCCGCGATTATTTCGTTCATTATCTTCAATATGACGACGATACCCTGCTTTGCGGCTTGCGCTACGGCAAAGGCTGAATTGCTCAAGGGCAAGTTCAAGTGGACGCTTTTGTTCTGGGTGGTTACAAGCTATCTTGCAGCTTGCGCATTCTATACGATAGGCAGTTGGTGGTGGACGCTGTTCATCTGGCTTGCAGTAGTTGCTGCGGTCGTAACTTTGATAGTTTTAAGGAATATCGGCAAGTTCGATATAGTAAAGATATTTAAGAGAAAAAAGCAAGAGGAAAATAAGTAATGGGTGCTTTCGATATCGCCGTTATAGTTATAGTTTCGGTTGCGTTCGTCGGCGTGATGGGTTATCTCATATGGCGCAAGGCGAAGGGCAAAGGCGGCTGCGACTGCGGTTGTTCTGGTTGCCCGCACGCGTGTAACTGCGGAAAGAACAAAGACGAAAGCGAAAGCAAAAAATAATTTCAAATATCCTGAAACACTCCACATATAACAAAAGGGAGCGTGCAAAATTTCTGCACGCTCCCTTTTGTTAACAATTTTTATAAAAATACGATAAAATTTATCATTATTCGCACGCAGCGCGTAATTTGCCGCCGTGCGCTTGCAAAATTGTGTGATTATATGTATAATAAAATGGAAATAATATACGGGAGATTTAATTTATGGCAACCTTATCACACAGAATAAGCGGTATATCCCCTTCGATGACGCTCGCAATTTCCGCAAAAGCAAACGAAATGAAAGCGGCGGGGGAAAAGGTTATTTCATTTGGCGTCGGCGAACCCGACTTCAACACGCCCGACCACATCGTTGCGGCGGCTAAAGACGCGCTTGATAAGGGCTATACGAAATACGTCGCGGCGGCGGGACTTCCCGCGCTCAAAAAAGCGATTGTTAAAAAACTCAAAAACGACAACGGACTGGACTACGAACCCTCGCAGATAATCGTATCCAACGGCGCAAAGCACTCTATATTCAACGCGCTTTTCGCAACGATTGACGAAGGCGACGAAGTGCTTATTCCCAAGCCCTACTGGCTTACTTATCCCGAAGTGGTAAAGTGCTGCGGCGGCGTTCCCGTTTACATATACGCAACACCCCGTCACGGCTACAAGGTGACGGCGGCGCAGATCGAAAGCATGATAACGCCCAAGACGAAAATGCTTATCTTTAACAGTCCCTGTAACCCTACGGGCGCGGTATACACCGAGGACGAAATTCGCGAGATAGCGGAAGTTTGCTTAAAGCACGATTTGCTTGTTATCGCGGACGAGATTTACGAAAAGCTCATCTACGGCGGAGAAACGCATTTCTCTATCGCGGCGGTTTCCCCCGAAATGAAGGAACGCACAATAGTTATCAACGGCGTTTCCAAGTCGTATGCAATGACGGGCTGGAGATTGGGCTACTTAGCAGCACCCCAAGAGATTGCTAAGGCTATATCTTCATTCCAAAGCCATTCCACGTCAAACGTAAACACAATGACGCAGTATGCGGCTATCGCGGCGCTTGAAGGCGACACGAAGCCTATGGACGATATGATAAAAGCGTTCGGCGACAGGCGCAACAAAATGCTCGAAGTGCTGGACGGAATGAAGTCGCTCGGGTTAGACTACGTTAAGCCCGACGGCGCGTTCTACGTAATGCTTCTTTGCTACAACCTGTACGGCAAGAGCTACGAGGGCGTAAAAATTCACGGCAGTATGGATTTGGTAGACTTGTTGCTCACGCACGAAAAGGTGGCGGCAACGCCCGGCATATGCTTCGGCGACGACGACGCGATAAGGCTTTCGTACGCGCTTTCAATGGAAGAAATGTTGGAAGGCTTGCGCAGAATCGGCGAATTCGTGTCAAAGCTTAAATGAAAATAAGTTAAAAATTTTAAAAAAGGTATTGAAATTCTTCCTTTCTATGATAAAATATAAACAGAAAGAACAGTTTACCGCTGTATAAGGAGGAATTTTATATATGATAAAAATTATTTGCGGAGAAAAGGGTACAGGCAAGACGAAGCAGATTATTCAGCTTGCCAACGCAAACGCCGCTACGGCTAAGGGTTTAAGCGTTTTCGTGACCGATACCGACCGTTATATGCACGACGTTGCACGCGGTATCAGATTTATCAACGTAAACGAATATAACGTAGTTGGCGAAGAGGCCCTTTGCGGATTCTTAAAAGGCGTGATTGCAGGCAATTACGACAACGAATTCGTTTATCTTGACGGCATTGCGCGCATTGCGGGCAAGGACCTTAAAGATTTAGCCGCAACGTTCTATATGTTGGAAAAAATTTCCAACCAAAGCGGTTCGGTGATAACTATTACGTGTAGCTGTGCTAAGCAGGATTTACCCGATTTTATCGCCAAATATTGCTAAGTATTAGCTATATCAAAAGGACGCCGCTTTTTGCTGCGTCCTTTTTTAATTGCTTCTCTGATTATAAGCTTCGCATTTCGGCGTTGCGGTGCGCGCCACCTAAGTCGTGTACTTCTGTGTACACTCCTGTCGTCGGTGCTTCCGCGCCTTGAACTGCTCGCTTCTAATCAGAGGGACAAACCTAATAAATTAAATTTCTAATTGCTTACGTTGCCACCAAAAACCACGCTTTTTGGTAGGCAGCCCCAATTTGCGAATACTTTC
>CAYXXB010000060.1:0-8249 GCA_964468955.1 uncultured Clostridia bacterium
TATTTCCATTCTTCGCCCAAACCCGAAAAGGTTATGCAGATGGTGGCGAACATCGCCGACTTCAACTACATTATCACGGGTTCGGAAATCGACGCTCTCGCGCTCGAAAACAATTTGATTAAAAAGTACAAACCCAAGTACAACATACTTTTAAAGGACGATAAAACTTATCCGTATATCAAGGTGGATATGCGGGAAAAGTTCCCCAACTTTTACGTAACCCGCAAGATAAAAAAGGACGGCTGTAAATATTTCGGACCGTTTATGGGCGGGATAAATTACAAGGATATTTTAGAAACGTGTCAGCTTCTTTTCAACGTTCGTTTATGCAGAACGGCTATAGGCGAAAAGCCCAAAAGAGAGTGCTTGAATTATCATATTTGCAGGTGTTGCGCCCCTTGCGCTCATAAGATAACGGAGGAAGAGTACGCAGTCCGCGTAAAACAGGCTCTCGACTTTTTGGAAGGCAACTATAAACAGGCTTACTCGGTTTTGCAGGAAAAGATGCTCGCCGCGGCAGAGAACGAAATGTTCGAGCTGGCAATAGATTACAAGACGAAAATGCAAATGCTTTCCAAGCTCGAAGGCAAGCGTATAACTTCCATAAACAAGGCAATCGACGCCGATATAATTTCTTATGCGACGAACGGTCTGTACTCGGCTGTAAACGTGCTTGTAACCCGCAAGGGCATAATGCAGGGCGCTTCGTCGTTCGCTTTGGACGAAGCCCACGTAACCGACGCGGAAGCGCTGACCTCGTTCATAACCCAGTACTATACGGTTCACGAACCTCCCGCGGAAATAATAACGGACGAATACTGCGAAAAAGAGCTTGTAGAAAGCTTTTTCAAACAGAAGCTTAATAAGAGCGTAACCGTAACCCTTTCAAAGCAGGGAATAAAAGCGGACTTGCTCAAAATGGCGAAAGAGAACGCCCGCGACTATCTCGAAAAATCGGTGGATAAAATTCAGCATAAAGACGATATGACGGTCAATGCGTGCAAGCGTTTGCAGGAACAACTTTCGCTTTCCCGTTATCCGCGCAGAATGGAGTGTTACGATATTTCCAACGTTTCGGGCGTGGATAAGGTCGGGTCTATGGTCGTGTTTATCGACGGCGAAGCGGACAAATCGTCGTACCGCCGTTTCAGAATAAAGACGGTAGAGGGCGCGGACGATTTCGCGTCTTTGCGGGAAGTGCTTATGCGCAGACTTTCAAAGCTCGGGAGCGAGGAAGAAGACTCTTTCCCCAAACCCGACTTAATTGTAATAGACGGCGGTAAGGGGCAGTTATCGGCAGTTAAAGGCATATTCGACGAAATGAACGTTACGGATATCGACCTCGTTTCAATAGCCAAGCAGGAAGAGGAAATATTCACGCTTCACTCGGATGAGAGCGTAAAAATTCCCCGCAGCGATTATTCTCTCAGGATGGTTCAGCGTATCAGAGACGAATCTCACCGCTTCGCAATAACCTACTTCCGCAACATTCATTCCAAGCGCAATCTTTCGAGCGTGCTGGACGAAATCGATGGGGTTGGCAAGCAAAAGCGGCTTGCGCTTATGGATAAATTTTCCAATCTTCAAAACATAATGTCGGCAAGCGAGGAAGAGCTTGCTTCAACCGCGGGAATAGGTTTAAAGCTCGCGAAAAAAATCAAAGCGTATTTACAAGAAAATTTATGAATAACAAAAGTCAACTTAACTGTAAATTAATAGTTTCCGATTTCGACGGAACGCTTGCAAACTCGTCTAACGAAGTGAGTAAAGAGAACATGGAAGCTATTAACCGCTATGTGTCGGACGGCGGAATATTTGCCGTTTGTACCGGCAGAATTTTGCCCTCGATTTTGCCGAGAGTGCGCGAAATCGGGCTGAAGGGGCTTGTAATAGCGTGTCAGGGTTCCGTAGTTGCTGACATCGAAAGCGGAAAAATTATCCGCAATATCAAGCTCAACAGCGCACAGACTTCAAAAATCTGCGCAGGATTGGAAGCAATCGGCGCAAACGTTCAGGCGTTCACGGACGAAGGGTTTTATACGGATATTCCCGCCGAAGCCGAGCATCTCAAACTGTACGAAAGTATTACGGGAATTAACGCCAAGCATGTGGATATGCCCGTTTCAAGCTATATTTTGCATAATAATATATCCTGTCAGAAGGTCGCAACTTTGGTTGCGCCCGAAGAACAGGCGGAGCTTTATGAAAAGCTTATAAAACTTTTCGACGGAGAATTCGAAGTGACTTGCAGTGCAAAAGTGCTGATTGAAATAGTTCCCGTCGGCGAAAACAAAGGTACTGCGCTTTCATTCCTTGCACAGCATTACGGCGTATCGCAAAATCTCACCTGTGCTATAGGCGATAATCTGAACGACTTGTCTATGATAGAAGCGGCGGGCTACGGCGTGGCTGTCGGCAACGCCTCTGACGCGTTAAAGGAAAAGGCGATAATCGTTACAATTACTAACGACGAACACGCCGTAGCCAAGATAATCAATGAATACGGGTACACTCGATTATGACCGAAATTTTAGCCCCTGCCGGGGATAACGAAAGCGCGCTTGCCGCTATCAATGCGGGTGCGGACGCAATATATCTCGGACTTACAAGCTTTTCCGCGCGTTCGAGTGCGCGCAATTTCGACTTGCAGGCGTTTGAAAAACTTGCCGCGCACGCACGGCTTTTCGGCGTAAAGGTCTACGTTGCAATGAACACGCTCGTGAAAGAAAGCGAGATTGAAAACTTTGTGCAAACTGCAATCGAGGTTTGGAACGCGGGCGCGGACGCAATCATTATACAGGATGCGTTTTTGGGCAAATATTTAAAACGCACTTATCCGCAGATGGTTCTTCACCTTTCTACGCAGGCGGGAGTGTGCAATGTTTACGGCGCAAAGTTTGCCAAAGAGTGCGGTTTTTCCCGCGTTATATTGGCGCGTGAAACCAAGTTCGAAGACATAAAGCAAATAACGAAAATAATAGAAACGGAAGTTTTCGTGCAGGGTGCGCTTTGCACTTGCTTTTCGGGTCAGTGCTATCTGTCCTCGTTTGCGGGAGGCAACAGCGGCAACCGCGGAAAATGCAAACAGCCATGCCGCAAGCGCTACCGCATAGACAGGGACGGTTTTGATACTTCCGCGTACCGAATTTCCCTTTCCGATTTATCTGTAGGCGAGGATATGAATTCGCTCGTTGAAGCGGGAGTATCGTCATTTAAAATTGAAGGGCGTATGCGACGTCCCGAATACGTCTCCGCCGCAGTGAGTTACTATAAAAAAATACTTTCGGAAAGTGTAAGCCGCGGTGATTTGTCGGCGTTGAAGCGCACGTATAACAGGGGTAATTACACGAAAGGACTTGCTTTCGGTCAGGACAAAAGCTTTATATCGTCAGCAGTGCAGGGGCATATTGGCGAGTATCTCGGCACTGTTACCGTTGTAAACGGCAAATATTTCTGCGCAAACATTGAAAGGCGCGCTGCTGGCGACGGCTTTAAAATTCTCCGCGGGGGAAGCGAGCTTTGCGGTGCAGTGTTCGGCGGAGAAGCCAAGGGCGGTTTTTACCTTGAAAGCTCCGTGCGGTTAAAGAACGGCGATAAGGTTTTTATCACTACCGACGTTGCGCTGAATAACAGCCTTGCATTAAAAAGCAGAAAAATCCCCGTAGAAATATCCTTTTACGCAAAGGCGGGGGAAGCCCCGAAAGCAGTTATAAACGGAAAAGAATATACCGCTTGTTTTACCGCGCAAAAGGCAGGCAACAAACCGCTTTCGGAAGAAGATATAAAAAAGTGCTTTAATAAGGTAGACGTTTACCCGTTCGAAGCCTCATACGCAGAAATTGTAGCGGACGGAGTTTTTATTCCGCTTTCCGAACTAAACTCTTTCCGAAGAAATTGCTATGGCGATTTCTATGAAAGTCTTACAAAAAGCGGCAATGAAAGAATAGAAAATATTCAGCCGATACCGAGTTTCACAAGTGAACAAGTCTGCACAAAAACCGCAGTTGTCAGCCGAAATTTAAACGGTTTAAAAGCTGATATAGGAATACTCAAGCCCGACGAATATTTTGTCGGTTTATCCGCGCTTTACAACGGATTTAAAGGCGAAAAATATTTATATCTTCCGCCCTATCTTACAAATGAGGAAATCGAAAAGCTGGAAGAGGTGATAGCACCTTTCGACGGCGTATATGGCGAAGGCAACTACGCGATTCCGCTTGCAAAAAAGCTGAATAAAAAACTGTTTGCAGGTACGGGGTTAAACCTTTCCAACAGTGTTTCTCTTTCTGAAATAAAAGCGGATTATATCGCACTTTCTAAAGAGCTTACAGTAAAGGAATCTCAACCTTTACTGCGGGAAAATACTTTCTGCCTAACGGCTGGCGGTATAAAGGTTATGGATTTGATTTACTGTCCGTTTTCCCGCACCTGTTCCAAGTGTGATAAGCGGAATTTTTATACGCTTACGGACGAGGAAAACAGGGCGTTCCCCTTGCGCCGATACAAGATAAGCGAGTGCCGGTTCGAGCTATACAACTGTAATCCGCTTGTCGGAAAAAATTACGGCACAGGCACGCTTGCGGATTTGACTTGCGAGCGATCACCCGCCGAAACTTCGGCAATAATTAACGATACCGAAAAACTCAAAAAGCACTATACTAACTATACAAAGGGACACACAGAAAATCCCGTACTTTAACTATGAACACAAAAAGCTTGGAAAAACTCGAACTGAATAAAATTCTGGAAAGCTGTTCGTCCTTCGCCGTGTTGGAAGAAACGAAAAAATCGCTTACTTCTCTTTTGCCCAGCGGTGAAATAGAAGAGGTCAGATACCGCCTTGCAACCACAGCGGAGTGCGACAAGCTTTTATACCGCTACGGTATGAGCAAGGTCGCATATTTTCCCGAGCTTAAAGAAGTAGTCGTCCGCGCTTCCAAGGGGTCGGCTCTTTCCTGTGCTGAGCTTTTAGACGTCAACAGCTTGCTAATATCCGCCCGCGTTACGTACGAGCAGATAAACGGAGTAGAGGACGAAGAAATAGTCAACATAAAAAAGATTGCTTCCGAGATATATTTCGATAAACGGCTTGAAGACGACATTGCCGAAAAAATAATTTCCGCAGAACAGGTTTCTGATTACGCCAGCGACACGCTATTTTCCATACGCAGTAAAATCAAAAGTCTGAACGAGCGCATACGCAGCTCGCTTGCCGAATACGCTTCGGGCAAAGACGCGCAGTTTTTGCAGGACGGAATAGTGACAATCCGCAACGACAGATACGTCGTTCCCGTCAAAGCGGAGTATAAAAGCCGTGTCAAAGGTTTGGTTCACGACCGCTCTCAGTCGGGTGCAACCTTCTTTATAGAACCCGAATACGTACTCAACCTCAACAATGAACTTATTGCTCTCACGATTGACGAAAAAGCGGAAGTAGAACGCATATTGAAAGAGCTTTCAGCACGTGTTGGCAAGCTGTCCGAAAGCCTGATAGCCGACGCGGAAGCGCTTGCCGTAATAGACGGTTATTACGCAAGGGCGGAGTACGCGTACTCTAAAAAGGCGGTATGTCCGCAGGTGAATAAACGCGGATACGTAAATATTATCAAGGGCAGACACCCGCTTATCGACGGCAAAAAAGTCGTACCCGTAAGCGTAGAACTTGGCAAGGACTACAATTTTCTTTTGCTCAGCGGCGCGAATACGGGCGGTAAAACTGTAACGCTCAAAATGATAGGGCTGTTCTGTCTTATGGCTGAATGCGGGCTTTTCATTCCCGCGGCTATCGGAAGCAGCGTGTGCGCATTTGAAGACGTGTTCTGCGACGTCGGCGACAGTCAGAGCATAGAAGACAGTCTTTCGACATTTTCCAGCCATATCACCAACGTAATTTCAATTTGCGATAACGCGACAGCCGACAGCCTTGTGCTGATTGACGAACTCGGCGGCGGCACGAATCCCGACGAGGGTCAGGCTCTCGCCCGCGCAGTAACGGAGCATTTGCTCGGTTTAGGGTGCAGAGGTGTTGTAACTACTCACTTCACCGCGCTTAAAGAAAGCGTTTACCAAATGAGCGGAATAGAAAATGCGGCGATGGAGTTCGACAACACGACTTTAAAACCGCTGTACAGCATTAAGATAGGTTTGCCCGGCGCGAGCAACGCCCTCGCCATTTCCCGCAGAATGGGAATGAACGAGCGCATTTTAAAGAGCGCGGAAAGCTTTTTATCCGAAGGCGGAAGAAATTTCGAAAATATAGTCAGAAGAGCCGAAGAAAGCAGAATAGAAGCTCAGAGGAAGCTTGACGAGGTTGCCATTTTGCAACATGATTGGGAAAAGAAGCTTTCGGAAGTCAAAGCCGCAGAAAACGCTTTGCAAAAGGAACGAGAAAGGTTGGGCGCATCCGCGAGAGCGGAAAGCCGCCGTATAATAAACGAGCGCACCGCGCACGCGGAAGAACTGCTTTTGGAATTAGAGGGTATTTTCGCTCAGGAAGAAATTTCCCAAACCGACTTAATAAAGGCAAGAACGCTCAAAAACAAGATAGCGGACGAAGCTTACGGCGAAGAGGGTTCAACGCTTTCCATAAGCAATTTCAAGGCGGCAACCCCTCAAAACATAAAATCAAACGCGGAAGTGTACGTAAAAAGTATGCAAACGCGAGGTGTAGTGCTTTCATTCAACGAAAGGAACGGCGAAGCGGAAGTCGCCTGCGGCAGTATGAAACTGCGCATAAAGCTTTCCGATTTGCAATTTATCAATTCGCCCAAGCCCGCCCCGACAAAAAAGCAAAGGGCTGAAAACGTTAAAGTTGTCAGAAAATTCTCGCCCACGCAGCCGCTTTTCGAAATAAACGTAATAGGCTTGACTGTGGAAGAAGCTTTGATAGAAGTGGATAACTTTTTGGACAAAGCTATGACGGACAATCTCGAACAGGTCAAAATTATTCACGGCGTAGGCACGGGCAAATTGAGAAATGCAATAAGCCAACATCTCAAACGCTGTCGTCACGTTGCCGAATACCGTTCGGGAAAATACGGCGAAGGCGAAATCGGAGTAACCATTGTTACTTTGAAATAAAATTTTTGCCGTCGAAAATAGACATTCACTGAAAACCCCTTTCATAAAATATTGATAAATACTATTTTAATTTAGGGGTAAACTATTGAAAAACAGGTTAATTTCCGTAATCGTAAACGCGGCTTTGTGCTTAATCGTAACACTTACATGCATAGTCGGCTTTGTCGGCGGCAATGCGGCGGCGGTATCTTCCGACGGCGAGAATATTTATTATAACGTAACGGACAATCCGAAAGGCGTAAGCCTGATGTTCAACGTATATCAGAACACGCAGAACGTGTACGATATTTTAAATATTTTAGACGAATACAACGCCAAAGCCACTTTCTTTTTAGGCGGAAGCTGGGCGGACGATAACGTTGACTGCGTTCGCGAAATAGCAAAGCGCGGACATGAGGTAGGCTCTCACGGATATTTCCACAAGAGCCACGACAAAATGAATTACGAACAGAATTTGGCCGAAATCCGCACGAGCGTAAAGCTTCTCAACGCGATTTTAGGCTATGAAATTTCACTGTTTGCACCGCCTTCGGGCGCGTTCAACGACCACACGGTTACGGCTAGCGCATCTCTCGGGCTTAAAACGATAATGTGGAGCAGGGACACGATAGACTGGCGCGATAACGACAGGTCGCTGTGCTATTCGCGTGCAACTAAAAATCTGGAAAACGGAGAGTTTATATTAATGCATCCTATGGACGTGACGGTAAAAACTCTTCCCGATATATTAAAGTACGTAAGAGAAAGCGGCTTGACTGCCGTTACGGTATCTTACAATTTAGGAGAATAATGGTTCATTTTAAACAACTTGAAAATGGCGTAAGGCTGATTGTAAAGCAGATGAGCGGACTTATGTCCGTAACGATGGGTATTATAGTAGGAACGGGCGCTTGTGTGGAAAGCGACGCGGAAGACGGCATTTCGCACTTTATCGAACATATGATGTTCAAGGGTACGAAAACGCGCAATGCGTTCCAGATTTCGGACGAAATGGACGCAATCGGAGCGCAGGTGAACGCGTTTACGGGCAAGGATATAACTTGCTATTACGCAAAGTCCACGTCGGGACACGCCGCCGAAGCGTTCGACATACTTGCGGATTTGTTTTTAAACAGCGTTTTTCCCGAAGACGAAATGAAGAGGGAAAAGGGCGTCGTCGTGGAAGAAAT
>CAYXXB010000061.1:0-7936 GCA_964468955.1 uncultured Clostridia bacterium
CAGAACCTTTATCCAGAACGGACAAAATCGTTATGTACGGCGACGGCAACGCAACAAAGGTGGTCAAGGACGTTATGACCAGCGCAAGCCAGATTATGGAAGGCGTAAAGGAATCCACGGGCATAGACATCAATTCTTTACTTGCGGGTGTGGTCGGCGGTAAGTTGGCCGCAAAAGAAGCAGCTATTGCCGATGCTGACGATAAAGACTAATTGCAACAATTAAAAACGGGGCGAGACGTAAGATTACGGCTCGCCCTTAAAAAGTTTAATTACATAAAATTTACTATAGCGGCTAAAATTACTTGATTTTTTAATAACAATTTTATATTATATTACTGCTCGGCTGAAAAATTGCCGAGCGGCAATGCAGAGATGGCTGAGCGGTTTAAGGCGCACGATTGGAAATCGTGTGACGGCTAATACCCGTCCGGAGGTTCAAATCCTCTTCTCTGCGCCAATCCCTGCTAAAATGTTTTTCATTTTGGCAGGGTTATTTCTTATATTCGCGCTTTTACAGACTAACTTAAAGAGGAAAAACTATGGCAACGAGTAAAGAATTTTTAAACTATCTGTTGGAACAGCTTAAAGACCTTACGGACGTAACTTACCGTCCGATGATGGGCGAGTACGTCATCTATTACCGCGGTAAAGTAGTGGGCGATATGTGCGACAACAAGCTTTTTGTCAAGCCCGTTTCTTCCGCAGTAAATTACGTGCGTGAAGCGGTTTACGCACCGCCGTATGAAGGTGCTAAGGATATGCTGGTCATAGAAGACTTGGACGATAGCGAATATCTTTGCGGGCTTTTCAATGCAATGTACGAAGAGCTTCCTGAACCTAAAAAGCGCAAAAGCAAATAACGCGTAAAAAATTCTTTTTCAAAATGTCGTTATTCCTTTACTGAAATGTAAAAATGTGGTAAAATCAAAGAGTAAAAAGAAAACGAAAGGTAATCATTTAAATGGAACTTACGCAAAAACAGAAAATGCTCGGCGCGGCGCTTTATGCCCGCGGTTGCACAAAACAAACTACATTCACTATTATGATGGTTCTTGAAAACGACGACCAGATAGACGATATGACGTGGTATATGGGCGAACATCCGCAGGCAAATGACGAAGAACTTATTGCTGTTGCATATCAGCTCGTAAAAGACGCAAATTCTTAATTTTTAAGGAGATATAAAATGGACAAGCAAAGACTTGAAAAATACGCAAAACTTATAGTCGATTGCGGACTTAACGTTCAAAAGGGGCAGGAAGTTCGTATTCAGTGCGGACTTGACCAACCCGAATTTGTAGTTATGGTCGTAGAAGAGTGCTATAAGCGCGGTGCGGCAAAAGTCAACGTTAAATGGAGCTATATGCCCGTTACAAAGATAAACTACGTTTACCGTTCTCTTGAAACGCTTAGCAAAGTTACGGAAGTGGAAAAGGCGGAGTGGCAGGAAAGAGTGGATAATCTCACCTGTCTCTTATGGCTTGATTCCGACGACCCCGACGGCTTGAACGGCACGGATAACGAAAAGATTTCCAAGGCGAATATGGCGAGATATCCGATAATCAAACCCTACCGTGACGCATTGGAAAACAAATATCAGTGGTGTATAGCTTCCGTCCCCGGTAAGGAATGGGCTTTGAAAATATTCCCCGAGCTTTCCGCAGACGAAGCGGTTGAAAAACTTTGGGATGCGATTTTGTACACTTCCCGCGTGGACGACAATCCAGTAGCGGCTTGGGCAAAGCATAACAAAAACCTTGCGGAAAAGTGCGCCTTCCTCAACAATTATCAGTTCGACAGTTTGGAATACAAGTCCTCTAACGGTACCGATTTTAAAGTAGGACTTAACGAAAAGGGCATTTTCTGCGGCGGCGGAGAAACGACTTTGGGCGCAAATATTTATTTTAACCCCAATATACCGAGCGAAGAAGTATTCACAAGTCCCGTAAAGGGCAGGGCTGAAGGTGTTGTCGTTGCAACAAAACCGCTTTCCTATCAGGGCAAACTGATTGAAAACTTTAAGATTGAGTTTAAAGACGGCAAAGCCGTAAAGGTATGGGCGGAGAAAAATCAGGATTTGCTTGAAAAAATGATAGCAATGGACGAAGGCGCCGCTTACCTTGGCGAGTGTGCGCTTATTGCGTACGATTCTCCTATAAACAACACTGGAATTCTGTTCTACAACACGCTGTTCGACGAGAACGCAAGTTGCCATCTGGCGCTCGGCAGAGGCTTTAACAACTGCTTAAAGGACTACGAGCAGTACACTAACGAACAGTGCCACGAACTCGGCATAAACAATTCTATGATACACGTTGACTTTATGATAGGCAGTAAGGATATGTCTATCGTCGGCGTGACCAAGGACGGCAAGCGCGTTCAGATTTTCAAGGACGGCAACTGGGCGTTTTAATTAAATACGATATACTAAAAAGGCGCGGAACTGTTTTTGCAGTTCCGCGCTTAAATTTTTTCAATTAAATTACTTGCAATACAAACATTTTAAGATATTGCGTTTCTTCCGCGCACAGAAGTGAAGGGTGGTCGGGCGCCTGCGTTTTAACTTCCACGCTGCGAACCGTCCGTCCGCTTTCACGCGCCGCTTCTATCAGCATTTTTTCAAATAACGGCAATGTCATATAATGCGAACACGAACAGGTTATTAAAAATCCACCGCTTTTTACAATTTTCATTGCGGTTATATTAATGTCCTTGTAACCGCGATATGCGTCTTTTACTTCGTCGGCAGTCTTGCAGAATGCGGGCGGGTCTAATATCACGGTATCGAAAAACCGCTTTTCTTTGCGGAACGAACGCAAAACTTCGAACACGTCGCCGCAAAGCGTGGTGATGTTTTTAATTCCGTTCAGCTTTGCGTTGTCCTCAACGTTTTTAAGAGCGAGGGGAGAAATATCGCATGCGGTGACGTTTTTTGCAACGGTCGAAGCGTTAAGTGAAAAACCGCCGCTGTTGCAAAAACAATCGAGTACGTTTTCGGCGTTTTTGCAATATTTTCTCGCCGCAAATCTGTTTTCCTTCTGGTCGAGGAAATAGCCCGTTTTCTGTCCGTTTTTAACGTCAACAAGCATTTTTAAGCCGTTTTCTTCGATTTCGCAGTAGTCGGGAACCTCGCCGTACAGCACGCCTTTAACTTCAGCAAGACCTTCCTTTTTCCTTACGGCTACGTCGCTTCTTTCATATATTCCCGTCGGGTTGAAAAGCTCTTTAAGACATTCGACGATTAAGTTTTTTCTTTGGTCTATGCCGAGTGAAAGACACTGCATAACAAGAACGCTTCCGTACTTGTCGATGATAAGCGCGGGTAAACTGTCCGCCTCCGCAAAGACCATTCTGTAACAATTGTCATAACCTAAACTTTTTCTATACACGTCGGCTTTTTTCAGCCTTTCCATATAAAAATTTTTATCGTCCGTTCCATCGTTGCGGATAAAAATTCTTACGAGTATTTTGGAAGCATGGTTTATATAACCTTTTCCTATAAATCTGCCGTCGTAAGAGTATACGGAAGCTAGAGAACCGTTTTTGTCCTTGCCTTCGATTTTTGCAACTTCGTTGGCGTAAACCCAGCTATGCCCCGCGATTATGCGCTTTTCTTCGTTCTTTTTCAAAAAAATTTTGTATGACATAACGTGATTTTAGCATAATTATCGCACTAAAGCAAATTATTTGAGTTAATTGCTTAATTAATGCTTATTGCATTTGATTTTTGTTTGCATTTTTGTTATAATTCGGAATGGTATGAAGGACTTGCTAAAGTACTTAAAAAACTACAAATTACAGAGCTTTCTCGCTCCGCTTTTTAAATTGCTCGAAGCGAGTTTTGAGCTGTTTATTCCGCTTGTCGTAGCTTCTATAGTGGACAGGATAAACGGAGTGGCGGGCGGCTCTGTACTTGCTGGCGACGCGACGAGATACGTAATTTATATGTGTCTTGTTTTGGTCGCTCTCGGCGTTATAGGTTTGATAAGCGCAGTTTGCGCACAGTACTTTGCGGCTAAAGCGGCAGTCGGTTTTTCCAAAGAATTACGCAGCGATTTGTTTAAAAAAATGCAATCGCTTTCATACCGCGATATGGATAACCTCGGCACTTCGGCAATGATTACCAGAATGACGAGCGACGTAAACCAGATTCAGACGGGCGTCAACCTTGTTCTGCGTTTGTTTATGCGTTCGCCGTTTATCGTGTTCGGCGCAATGGTTATGGCTTTCATAATTAACATTACCGCAGGCTGGGTGCTTGCCGTCACTATCGCCGTGTTATTTGTCGTCGTCTTCTTGATAATGTTTATAACAATTCCTATGTACCGCAAGTCTCAGAGCGATTTGGATAAGGTAACCGCGTCCACGCGTGAAACGCTTGTCGGCTCAAGGGAAGTAAGGGCGTTCTGTAAAGAAAATGACGAGATAACCGAGTATAAAAAGAGAACGGGGAAATTGTTTTCTTCGCAAAAAACGGTGGGCGCAATATCGGCGCTTATGAACCCGTTGACTTACGCGATAATAAACGTGGGAATTGTTGCGCTCATATATACGGGAGCGCTCAAAGTCGATTCGGGTATTCTTACGCAAGGTCAGGTTATTGCGCTCTATAACTATATGTCTCAGATTCTGATAGAACTTATAAAGCTTGCAAATCTGATAATCACCGTTACGAAATGTTTTGCGTGTGCGGGCAGGGTGGACGAGGTGCTTAAAATGCAATCTTCCATAGTCCACGGTGTACCGTCTCAAGAGGATAAAAACGCGCCTTTTATTGCGTTCAACAACGTAAGTATGCGCTATTCGGACGGCGGTTCGTGTGCGTTGGAAGATATAACTTTTACCGCACAAAAGGGGCAGACGATAGGTATTATCGGCGGTACGGGTTCGGGCAAAACCACTTTGGTCAATCTTATACCGCATTTCTACGATGCAAGTAAAGGCGAGGTGTTGTTAAACGGCGTGAACGTGAACGCAGTGGGCGACGTGGAGCTTCGCGACAGGTGCGGTGTGGTTCCGCAACGCGCCGTTCTGTTCAAAGGCACTATACGCGAAAATCTGAAATGGGGCAACGAGAGCGCAACCGACGAGCAGATTATGCAAGCCGTAGACTATGCGTGCGCAACCGACGTTATTAAGTTCAAGAAAGACGGACTTGACGAACAGGTTGAACAAGGCGGCAAGAATTTTTCGGGCGGACAGCGTCAAAGGCTTACTATAGCCCGGGCGATGGTAAGAAAACCCGAAATACTCATTTTAGACGACAGTGTTTCCGCGCTCGATTATGCGACCGACGCAGCTTTAAGAAAAAATTTGCGTTCGCTCGATTATAATCCGACGGTTTTTATCGTTTCGCAGAGAACTAGTTCCATACGGCATTGCGATAAAATTCTTGTGCTTGACGGCGGCAGACTCGTAGGTTCAGGTACTCACGACGAACTTTTGTCTGATTGCGAGGTTTACCAAGAAATACACAACTCCCAGTACGGAAAGGAGGGTGCTTAAAATGGCAAACTCCCGAAGTCAGAACCAAGTTCTTAAAAGAGTATTAAAGCAATTAAAAAGTTATTCACCAGCAATAGCGCTTTCGCTGTTCCTTGCGGTGATAACCGTTGCGGGTAATCTGCTTGTGCCTATTTTCGTCGGTAATGCAATCGACTGTATGATAGCGGCGGGCAAAGTCGATTTTGATATTATTTATTTCTATTTTATCCTGATAGGCGCAACCGTGGCGGTAACGGCGATATCGCAGTGGTTGATGAACGTCGTAAACAATTACGTAACTTTCAGCGTCGTAAAAGCGCTCAGGGTACAGGCTTTTACTCATATACAGTCGCTGCCGTTAAGCTATATAGACAGTCATTCTTACGGTGACGTGGTTTCGCGCTGTATAGCCGACGTGGACCAGTTTGCCGACGGTCTTTTAATGGGCTTTACCCAGCTCTTTACAGGCGTTCTTACTATAATAGGCACTCTTGTGCTGATGTTCATATACAATTGGATAATTGCGCTTGCTGTATTCTTAATCACTCCGCTTTCGCTTTTCGTTGCGAAATTCATTGCGAGCCGTACTTATTCGCTGTTTAAGAAAACTTCTGCGATAAGGGGCGAACAAACCGCATTCGTGGAAGAAATGGTCGGCAATCTTAAAGTCGTAAAAGCGTTCGGCAGAGAGGATGAAAATCAGGAAAAGTTTGATAACAAAAATGCGGAACTTACCAAAGCTTCGCTCTCTTCGATTTTCTATTCATCGCTTACAAACCCCTGTACGCGCTTCGTAAACGCGATAGTTTATGCCGCCGTTGCACTTGCGGGTGCGCTTACGCTCATTTATCCGTCGGTATTGCCCGTCGCGTTCGGCGTGGGTAAGCTCACGACGCTTTTAGGCTATTCCAACCAGTATACGAAACCTTTTAACGAAATTTCGGGCGTAGTAACCGAATTCCAGAACGCTATCGCGTGCGCGGGCAGAGTTTACGAATTTATCGACCAACCCGCCCAATTGCCCGACCCCGAAGACGCTATTCAGCTTGAGAATGCCGTCGGCGACGTCGAGTTTAAAGATATCTGTTTCCGATATGAGAAGGATAAACCGCTGATAGAAGGTTTGAATATTTCGGCGAAAGCAGGACAGAGGATAGCGATTGTAGGACCTACGGGTTGCGGCAAAACCACGCTTATAAATCTTTTAATGAGGTTCTACGACCCCGTGAGCGGGAAAATAACCGTGGACGGCAAAGATACGGCGAAAATTACGCGTTCTTCGCTCAGAAAGTGTTACGGTATGGTTTTGCAGGATACTTGGCTGAAAAGCGGAACTATACGCGACAATATAACAATCGGAAAGCCAGACGCAACGGAAGAAGAAATTATTGCCGCGGCAAAAGCGACGTTCGCTCATAATTTTATCGTACAGTTAAAGGACGGTTACGATACGGTAATCGGCGAGGACGGTGGCAATCTTTCGCAGGGGCAAAAACAGCTTTTATGCATAACGAGAATTATGCTGTGTCTGCCGCCTATGCTGATTTTGGACGAAGCTACTTCTTCCATAGATACCCGCACGGAAATGAAAATACAAAGTGCATTTTCACGCCTTATGCAGGGCAGGACGAGCTTTATCGTCGCCCACAGGCTTTCTACGATAAAGGAAGCGGATTTAATTCTCGCAATGGATAATGGCAGAATAATCGAACAGGGTACGCACGAACAGCTTATGGAAAAAGGCGGTTTTTACTGTAAGCTGTATAACAGCCAGTTCGCAGGTTAAAAAATAAATCAACAGGAGCAAATATGTTACAGGTCAACAACGTTTCACTTCAATACGGTAGTAAGAAGCTTTTCGAGGACGTAAACTTAAAATTCACAAAAGGCAACTGCTACGGAATAATTGGCGCAAACGGCGCCGGCAAATCGACTTTTTTAAAGGTTCTCAGCGGTGAGGTCGAACCCAATAAGGGCGACGTTACTATGGATAAGGCGGAGCGTATGTCCGTACTTATGCAGAATCAAAGCGCGTTCGACGGCGTAACCGTATTAAGGGCTGTAATGCTCGGTCATAAACGTCTTGTTCAGATAATGGACGAGAAGGACGCTCTTTACGCAAAAGAAGACTTTTCGGAAGAGGACGGCGTCCGCGCGAGCGAGCTTGAAAGCGAGTTTGCCGAACTCGGAGGCTGGGAAGCGGAATACGAAGCGCAGACGCTTTTAAACGCTCTCGACATCGGCGAGGAGTTATACGGAACGCTTATGGCGGACGTGGATGCAAAGCGCAAGGTAAAAATTTTGTTGGCGCAGGCGCTTTTCGGCAATCCCGACGTGCTGCTTTTGGACGAGCCTACTAACAACCTCGATATAAAAACAGTGCGCTGGCTGGAAAATTATCTGCTTGATTTTGAAAATACCATAATAATAGTTTCGCATAACAGACACTT
>CAYXXB010000062.1:0-7682 GCA_964468955.1 uncultured Clostridia bacterium
ACTTTGAACACAATATTTAGTACAATTTAAGAACTTTTCGCATATACTGTTATATTTATATAGCCCAAGCCCTTTAAATATTCATATATTATTTCAACTTTTTCATCATCGCAATTTTCGATAAAAACCGCCACTCCGTTTTCCGAAATTTTACCGTCTGTGAACGTTACGGCAACGGTGCAATCGCACTCTAAGGCTAGATTTTCACTCAATTCGTTTTCAAGCTGTTCGGACTGTGTTTGTGAATAGATTTCGCAAATATAATTATAGTCGGCAAGTTCCTTATCCGCCGTTTGCGAAAAGTTGAATATCTGCGAAACGGGTTGCATAAGAACGCCGATACAGACAAGCCGAAGGATAAAATTTACGCTTTTATTGAGTTTACCGTCAGGTATTATAAAACTAACTATGACCGTGAGAAAAATAACTCCCGCAGCCGTTAAAAGATAAGACGTCATAAAAAACTGTTCGCGGAATTTATTATCAGCATTACAACCAGTAAATACATAAAGGCAACCGTAAGTATGCCTGCAATAAGATATTCCACGTCCTTTGAAAGGTCGGCAAATAACGAGTAATGAACTTTTTCACCGAGCGGCTGAACTATTGCTCCGCATACTTTCAACATTATAGAAAAAGCGGCAAGCAACAAAACAGGCTGAATAATTTCCGACAGAAGTAGAATAATGCCAAACACCCCTACCGAACTGCGCACGATAGAACCCGCCATCACCACCATATCCACTCCCGCGGATAAAAAATTTCCGACTATCGGGACGGAGTTGCCTACAAGGTATTTCGTTACCTTGAAAAATATGCCGTTAAAAAGCGAAGACGCCGAACCTTGAACGGTGATGAAAAGTCCGAAAATCGCCACCGTCAACCCGATGACCCACTTCATAACCGATTTAATGAGCGATGCCACCCCCGTAAATGATATCTGCGGATTGAGTTTGGACATAAAATTGAGTAAAATTACGGCTATCGTAGCAGGAAATATTAAGCCGTTAACTATTTCTATAGCGCCGCCGCCCAAAAACAGCGCCGACGGTTGAAACACCGCTCCCGAAGCAGACCCGCCAGTCAACACTGTCAGCGTTATAAGTATAGGGGTTATAATCTCCACCTGTTTACGAATTCTTACTATACACTGGGTTGCCGAACCTATTATGCTTACGAGCATAGATGAAAGTATTAAAATTATCAGCGTAAGGCATGCGAGCCGTATGGTTTTTGCCGTTGTTTTGCTGAGTACCCCGCCTTCCGCACCCGTACAAACAGAACAGAGCAGACTTATAGCTACAATTTGCGCAAATGCCGGAACGAGGGAAATTACTCCCTTGAACAAAACGGACAGTATTTTTCCGATATAGTCCGTGTAATTTATTCCCAAATCACCCGAAGCGAGGAACTCTACGATTTCCCTTGCACTGTCACCGAAGCTGAATACGTAGTCGTTTCCGTAACTGTTAAGATATTCCTGAATTTCACTTAAATCCAAGCCGTCCAAGACAGAGGAAATATTGTCGGTCAAATCTGCGCCGTCGTCCGCATATGCGGCAGTACTACCTGAAAGAAGCGCAATAATCAACATTACGCAGATTATGATTAGCGCAATTTTTATCAGGCGAGTTTTATTAATTTTGTTATGACGTCGAACAGCGATTGCAAAATCGGAACGGACATCACGAATATCAATAGTTTTCCGCATAAAATCAGCTTGTCCGCAATAGACTCGAACCCCAAATCTTTAACCGAACTTGCCGTAAGTTCGATAATATAACCTATCCCCACCGCCTTAAAAATAATTTTGATTACGGATTTATCAATGTTTGTCTGTTCCGTAAACTTCCTTATAAAATCAAGGCTTTCGGAAAGATAGTCGAAGGCGGTCAACGCAATCAGAATACCGCCCGCAGTAACGCAAAGCGGCACAAGGTCGGATTTGTGGGATTTTAAAATGAAAGCGCAAACGGCGGTAATTACCGCAACGGCGCACAGTTGAAATATCTGCATCAGAATATATCGAACAGCTGCTTGATTTGCGTAAACAAATCGCCTATCATTGCGATTACGACCGTTAAAACTATGATTAATCCCACCAAGCTTACAACGGTTGCAATGTCGTCCCTGTCGGATTTTTTCAATATCTGACAGATAATTGTTACTATGATGCCCACTGCGGCAATTTTAAATAATATACTTATATCCATTTCAAGCGAGCAAAACGGCGACTAATATGCCAATCATAATTGCTATTTTTATATACAGCGCTCCGTGCTTTTTATATGCGTTTTCACTATCTTCTTTATATTTCTTTAAAAGTTGCTTTCTTTCGTTCAAATAATCTACCTGCGAGTACGCGTCTGTACACCCGATATTTGAAATATAGTTTTGCAGGAAGTCGTCGTCTTCGCCTTTGAGGACCGATTTCCCGTCTAAAACTGTTTGCACGTACTCATAT
Organism: uncultured Clostridia bacterium; assembly: GCA_964468955.1. Classification (GTDB taxonomy): domain Bacteria; phylum Bacillota; class Clostridia; order Christensenellales; family Borkfalkiaceae; genus Coproplasma. The sequence continues at coordinate 2,465 of CAYXXB010000062.1, forward strand.
TCGGCGGCAATTTCTTTGACCTTATTTCTTCCGTATTTAAGGTTTAACAGCAGTTTTTCGTTAAATTCGTAGAACTGCGCAAACACCTTCATACTTTTCTTTTTATCGTTTGTCAGTATTATCCCCAGTAACGCCGACAGTATCACAATGGCTGATAATATTAAAAGCTTTATCATAAACAACCGCCTGCTTGCATATTCCCGTCAGCTCCACAAAACAATCGAACGGCAATGCGGAAAGCTTGTTTTTATCCGCAACGTGTGTCGAAGCGAAAACTTTTATTCTGCAATCCGCCGCGTATTTGACGGCGGCAAAATCTTTTTCACCGTAAAGTTCGTCACAAATCAGAACGTTCGGTTTCATAACTCTTATTGCGTTATAAAATCCGCTGAGTTTGTCCGCACCCCGAACCACGTCGCAATTAGTACCCAAATCGAAACCGCCGCCGTCACCGTTGGTTGCGGAAAATTCGTACCTTTCGTCGTAAACAAGCACGTTACAACCGAGTTTATTCCCCGCCTGTCTTGCTAAATCTCGTAAAACTGTGGTTTTTCCGTAGCCCGCGGGCGAAAAAATCAGCGTGGACTGCGGATTAATCTGTTCTAACACGCAATAAATCTTACTTGCGCATCCGTTAGCGTCGTGCGGTATGCGGATATTTAACGACGTGGGTTTATGTACGGTTTTTATTTTGCCGCCGTCAGTTACGTACTCTCCGCCGATACCTATTCTTATTCCGCCGTCAATCGTTATATACGCGTTTTTCAACTGCTCCGTATAAGCGTACACGCTTCTTTCCATTGCCGAGTTAAGTACTTCGTTTAAATTTCCGCAAATAAAAGCCGCGCTTTTTCTTTCCGTTGTGCCGTACGCACCCAAATATGAATACTTTCCGTTATATTCCACTACTACGGCTTGACCGACCCGCAATCTTATTTCACTTAAAAAGTTATAATTAAGGTTGTCCAGCGCCAGCCTTATATCATGCGGAAGAAAGCCGAGAGTCATATTATAATTTATATTTTTGCTTACAAAAGTAGAACGCAGAGCAAAAAAAATAATCGCCGAAGCGATTATTTTAAAGTTTTTATTATCAATTTATTATTTTGTATACTCGCCTAGCAATGTAAGCGTATCCGATATATAATCGTTCAACTCCTCAGGCGTCAGCTTCTTAAATGACAGCAAAGCGAGCGAATAAACATATTTAGCTACAAACTTTTGCTTTTCGTCATTCAATTCCTTTATATTGCTTACGATTGGATTAGCCGTATTAACGATAAGAGTTAAGCCCATTTTATCGTCGGTCATTCCGTAAAACTGCCCCATTTCCGAATATCTTCTCATATATTCTTCCACGTTGATTATTGCAGGCACTTCTGCGTTTTTAAGCTGTTGCGTAACGATTTTAACGTGTTCGTCTGCGATAGCATTTTTGAATATATCCGCAATTATGCTGTCTTCTGCGCTGTCTTCGTTCTTTAAAGCGCCCGCAACGTCTGCGTCGATTCTCATAAACTTAACTTTATCGGGGATTTTATACTCAACAAAACTGATAAAATGCGGGTCGATAAACGTATCGCAAGTTAAGGCGTTAAGCCCTGCATCTTTAAACATTTTTACGTACTGCGCCTGTTGCTGTACATCCGACACATAATAAACCGTTTCGGGTTTGCTTTCTTTCTTATCCTTATTTTCGCTATTTTCTTCAGTTTTGCCGAGGAATTCTTCCAAACTCTTGAAATTGCCCTCTATATCTTTCCAGATAATTATGTCTTTGACCTTGTCGTAAAAATCACCGTCTTTAATGCAACCGAATTTTACGAAGTTAGCCAAATCACTCCAACATTCCTCGTATCTTGAACGCTCATCTTTAAAAAGCGAAGTGAGTTTGTCGGCAACCTTTTTGGTAATATATTTGGAAATTCTCTGTACTTGTCTGTCGTTCTGCAAAAAGCTGCGGGAAACGTTAAGAGGAATATCGGGGCAATCGATAATGCCGTTCAAAAGCATTAAAAATTCGGGAATTACTTCCTTTATATTATCGGCGATAAATACCTGATTGCAATAAAGCTTGACCTTGCCGCGTTCTAACTCTACCTTGTTTTTAACCTTAGGGAAATAAAGTATGCCTTTCAGTTTGAACGGATAATCCATATCGAGATGCACCCAGAAAATGGGCGGTTCGTAGTCCATAAACGTATCGGTATAGAACTCTTTATATTCTTCGTCCGTGCAATCCTTGGGGGATTTTGCATATAGCGGCAACACGGTGTTTAAAGGCTCGTCCTTGCCGTCACCCTTAAACCCGACGTAGATATTATAAGGCATAAAAGAGCAATACTTTTTAACGAGGCTCTTAATCCTGTCCTCTTTTAAAAACTCTTTTTCCTCTTCGGAAATATGCATTATTATCTTTGTGCCGCGTGTTTGCTTGTCGCAATCGTCTATTCCATACGTTGCGTTGCCGTCGGAAGACCATTTAACCGCCTTTGCGCCGTCTTTGTATGACTTTGTTTCGATATCAACCAACTCCGAAACCATATATGCGGAATAGAAGCCCAAGCCGAAATGACCGATTATGCCGTCACCGCCGGCTTTTTCATATTTTGCAAGGAAGTCGGATGCACCCGAAAACGCAATCTGAGTAATATAGCTTTCAACTTCGTCTTCGGTCATACCGATGCCGTTATCCTCAACGGTTAACGTTTTTGCTTTTTCGTCGACGGAAATTTTAATGCAGTATTCTTCGCCTTCCGTCTCCGTTGCCTCGCCCATCGTCGCGAGCTTTTTGAATTTCGTTATAGCGTCAACGCCGTTTGCAACGATTTCTCTCAAAAAGATATCTTTATCCGAATAGAGCCATTTTTTTATAATCGGCATCATATTTTCGCTTGAGATTTGAATATTACCCTGTTTCACTTTATTTTACCTCCGTTTATTCCTCTTTTTATATAAACTGATTACTTGTCGGTTAAACCAAACAATGCTTTTACTCGCAAATTTTTCTTTAACTAAAATTGAATTATGGTTTAGCTATTAATACTGATAAATCACATATCCTCTTGCTTGGGGACATTTTTAGTTTTTCTAATTGTTCTATTAAATTTCTGTTGTTTGGAAATGCATTCAATTTATAATTCAAATTTTGTTCTGTCCACTTATTTTCATTAAAACCTTCAGGAATAAATAATAAATGCGCATTTTTGTTTCCGAATGTATTAATTTGTTCCACATAATAATAAAATGAATTTTTTGCAAAGTATCTGTTGTAATATAATGTTTCCGCTTCCAAATCAGAAAATACTTTATTATACTCACTGATTGTTTTTGTAAAGTTGCACCATTCTTTCATAGCAAACCTTCTGCGAATTTCCAAAACAGATAACGGCATACCTGAGTCGTCAACAAAATAGCCATTGCTTGAAACGTCTATCATAATCCACTTTTGCAATTTGTCGTCATAAATTTCCGTAACAACATGGTTGTCCTCATCGTAAGGCGAATACGGCATCAACCACACTCTTCTTGCATAAATTCCTAATGCAAGACAACACTCTTGAAGTATCTTTGACTTGTTTACACAGTTTATACCGCAAGAAGGATTGTTCAGGCTATATTTCAACAAATCTATTGCATTGCAGTTTATACTGTTATTAAAATTTCCGTTGTGAGTCAGCCGAACAGCAAAATACTGTGTAAGCCGAATGGCCTTTTCAAATGCGGTGCCATCTCCTGCAATGTTTTGAATTCCGTATTGCTTTTTTAAAATGTCATATTCAATGCAATCAAAATCATAAAAAATAATATCTTCCGTACCCTTTGCAAACTTTGAATTATTAAAAAGAATACCGCTAAAAATATTTAATTCGTCTTGCCAGATTTCTTTCCATTCATTATCCTGCATTGATAACCTCACTTTTTCATAAAATTAAATACGCTCCCGATTAACGGGAGCGTTTGCATTTTAAATATAATTACTTGTTGTTCTTTTCTGCATTAGCAAGCAAATCGCCGAGGGAAGTTCCTACGGAAATATTGCCGTCGCTCCAGCTTGAAAGCTCGCCGTCGTCCTTTCTGGGTGCGCGGTTGTGCTTCTCTTCGCCTTCCGCTCTTTCAGCTCTGGGCTTTCTTTCCTGTTCGGGCAAGCAAGCTTTGATAGAAAGGTTCATTTTCTTTGCTTCTACATCGAACGCAATAATTTTTGCTTCGATTTCGTCGCCGACGTTAAGAACTGATGCGGGAGTTTCGATTCTTTCGTGGCTAATCTGAGACACGTGAACCAAACCGTCGATGCCTTTTTCAACTTCTACGAATGCGCCGAAAGGAACAATTCTTACAACCTTGCCCTTAATGACTTCGCCGACATGATATTTATCAGCAGCTAAATCCCAAGGCTGGGGCTGAAGCTGTTTATAACCGATAGAAACTTTTTTGTTCTCTCTGTCGATTTTAAGAATTTTGAAGTTATACATTTTGCCGATTTCCAAAATATCGGTAACGGCTTTTGCACCAGTCCAAGACAAATCGGAAATGTGAGCAAGACAATCAAAACCACCTACGGAAACAAACGCACCGAAATTGGTAGCTCTTTCAACCTTACCTTCTACAATGTCGCCTTCGGAAATAGCATCAAAGAACTCAGCTTCTTTCTCTGCCTTAGCCGCCGCTTTGGCATCGCGTTCTTCCTGAATAATTACGCGCTGTGAAGCGATAATTTCCTTCTTTCTATCGCGCTTGATTTCGATTAAACGAAGACGAAGCGTTTTACCAACGTACTTTGATAAATCCTGAACGAAGCCGGGACGAATTTCTTTTGCGGGTACGAATACGGAATAAGTACCAACCTGACCTACCAAGCCGCCTTTGTTGAAACCTGTACAAACTGTCTGGAACTCTTTACCTGCTTCGATTTCTGTGATAGTCGATTCTTCTTCAGCGAGAAGCTTTATCATTTTCTGGGAAAGTTTTAAAGAAGGTCTAAGTTCGACAACCATCAAATCGATAGTTTCACCGATCTTTCCTGCATATTCTTCGGAGTTGTATTCCGCGCAGTCAAGCTCGTCCTTGCTCAAAGGAATTTCCTTCTTCGAGAAAGGCAAAAGGATCTGCAAGCCGTCTTCCGTTGCTTCGGAAATCGTGGCCGTTACAATCTGACCCTTTTTGAACTTCGATTCGCTGTCAATCTTTGCAACAACGTCCGCCATAGAACTAGTTG
>CAYXXB010000063.1:0-7616 GCA_964468955.1 uncultured Clostridia bacterium
ATGTCGCTTGCGGGCATAAGGGATATAAGCACTATCAACACTCCGCCCACGCGCAGATTGCCCGTTCAGACCTACGTTGTGGAAGAAACGGAAACGCTTATACGCGACGCGGTTTTAAGGGAGATAACGAGGGGCGGACAGGTTTTCATTCTGTACAACAGGGTGGAAAGCATTTCGGCTTTTGCTGGCAAAATCGGGGAAATCGTTCCCGAAGCCAACATCACTTACGCTCACGGTCGTATGGATAAAAATTTGCTTGAAGCCAACGTTTTCTCTTTCTACCGCGGCGAAAAGAACGTGCTTGTCACCACTACGATAATCGAAAACGGAATTGACCTTCCGAATGCTAACACAATAGTCGTCATTGATGCAGACCGCCTAGGAATATCTCAGCTCTATCAGCTGCGCGGCAGAGTGGGTAGAGGGGCAAGGCTCGCTCAGGCGTACTTTACTTTTAAGCCCGAAAAGGTTATGACGGGCGAAGCCGCCGAAAGACTTAAAGCCATTATGCAGTTTACCGAACTCGGCTCGGGCTTTAAGATTGCGATGCGCGATTTGGAAATAAGGGGCGCGGGCAACGTGCTGGGCGCGGAACAGCACGGGCATATGGACAAGGTAGGTTACGAGCTGTATTCCAAACTTTTAAAGGAAGAGCTTACGGGCGAAAGTGCGTTTGCCGCCGAACTCGACGTTCACGCTACCGCATACATTCCTGAAGCTTATATAGAGAGCAGTGCGGGCAGAATGGACTGCTATAAGCAGATTGCCGAAATACGTTCGGTGGAAGATTATAAACGCGTTTGCCGTTCGGTGGAAGAAAATTACGGCGCAATGCCCGACGAGGTGCTTAACCTGCTTATAATTGCCGTGCTTAAATCCTACGCCGCAACTTTCAACGTCAAAAAAATTACCGTCGACGGACAGGGCGGGTGCCTTGAATTGCCGTCGCTGAACAGTTTAAAGGACGTACGCCTTGCTTCCGCTTTGGAAAAATACAAGCGCGAAATTACGCTTTCTATGACCAAATCGCCGCAAATCGTTTTCGCCCCGCAGTCGTCGCAGACAAAAACTATGCTCGGTATGACCAAATTTTTGAAATTTGCTTCAACTTTCGGTCAAAACGTGTAAAAATTATTTGTCAATCGAATTTAAATATTATATAATTGAGTAAGACCGTATTAAATGGCGGTATCCTGTTTTTTGGGAGAAACACTGTTATGAAAAGCAAAAAGATAATATGCGCGGCGGTTGCCGCAGTAATGACTATGAGCGTAGCTTTTTCGGGATGCGGATTGCTTTCCACTCTCAACGAAGAGAATATGAAGCAGACCATAGCTACCGTCGATATATCCAAAAGCGATAAATTCGACTCTGATATGAGTTCATACGTTCAGGCTGTCGGCGAAGAAGTTATTGTAAAGCGCGATTTAATAACCGCATTCGTCAACGTAGGCTCGACCTACGTCAACAACTACGGTATGTCTTATTCAGCGGCGTTCACCACGCTTATGGACGAGCTTACCAATAACGCAATCGTAGTTCAGTACGCTACGGCTTACGTGCTTAAAACCAAAGATAAGGATACCGATTCGGATATAACGCTTGCGGGTTATAACGCAAAGACGAGTAAAACCGAAAAGCTTGAATATCTTCTCGGCGGCGAACATTCCGACGGCGTTCTGCAGGCGAAGTACAATTTATACAGCTCGCTTAACAACGTTCTCGACAGCAACGAACAAACAGACGACGAAGAAGACAAATACGTCGGAACGGAAACGCGTTCTACGCCTACGGGCATAGACACGACGGTTGAAGATTATCTGCCTTTGACAGAAGATACCGCGGAAAAGGAACTCGACTACGGCGTTTATACGGGTTATGAAGGTTATCTTCTGAAAGATTCCGGAAGATATCAGGACGACGCGTTGGAAAAGACCAACCGCAACACCCGCCGTCAGGCTTATTCGAAATTTATAACAAGCATTAAGAACAATTACCTTTTAACCGAAGAAGACGAAGATTTGAAAGATATCTTACAGCTTTCGTACGTGAAGTCGCAATACGTTTCACAGCTTCAGCAGTCGGTTATAAACGAATTCAACGATATCTACAACGCAGAGCAGGAAGCTATTATTACGGCTAAAGACGAAAACGGCGTTTACACTTTCGTTCAGGAAGCTTATAACGGCAAGGACGGACTTTTGGGCGAGCAAGCGCAGACGAACACGAACGCTTCCACTTTCGAAAGCTCTATGAACAGTTTGTCCGACACGTCGTTCGTGCTTTACGCTCCCGACACCACAAACGATACGGACAGGCAGACAGACGCAACCGACAATACTACGACTTACGGCACGTTTGGCTACGTTTACAACATTCTGCTTCCGTTCTCCACAACTCAGAATAACAAGCTTTCTCAGCTTCAGGGTTACCGCGACAACGGAATTTTGGACGACAGCGGTTATTTTGCGGCAAGAAACGAGATTTTGAAAAACATAAAAACCACAGACCAGCGTACTGCTTGGTTTAACGGTCAGACGGACTATTCTTTCAACGTAGAAGAATATAATAGTGGCAAGGCGGAAGACGATAAGCTTTCTTATTACAGTGCAGGCAGTAGCGACAGAAATTATCTTTTCTTCGAAAACAACCTCACAAAAACCGCCGAGTACGAAAAGCTTGAAAAATATACGGGTCTGTATTCTTATAACGGCAAAGTTACCAAGAATAAGGATGGCAGCTACAAGCTTGTTCCCAACAAACTTACGATTGATGATATGCTCGCAGAATTTTCCGCATATATTAATTTTGCATTGGGAATGACGAACGTCGCAGTCGAAGTGCATGCGGGCGATACTATGTCGGGCGCTTCTATAACCGGCGGCATCCAAAACGAAGGTTATTACGGCATAGCAGATTTTAAAGATGCTAAAGACGAAAGCAAGATTGACTATTCCAAGCTTGTTTACGCAACTGGTAAAGTAACGGCTATAAGCAATCTTTCCAATAAAGATATGTTCAACGCCGAGTCAGACCGTTACAAGGTAATGGCGGCGGTAAACGAATTGCAGTATGCGTACACTACGGATACGGGCGTTCTTTCGCAGTATATCGGTTACACCGTTTCCGCATATGAAACCAATTATATCAAGGAATTCGAATACGCTGCTCAACAGGCGCTAAGAATGGGTGTGGGCGCGTTCAAGGTTTGTGCGGGCGACTACGGCTGGCATCTAATATACGTAACCGAAGCGTTCAACTTCAACGGCGGCGACGTTTATGAAGATGTGCAGTTCACGGCTGACCGCGTTGAAAAGAAGGGTACGTTCGAAAACAAATTCTACGAATGGATAAAGGATAAAACTTTATCCAACGAAACTACGCAGAAGCGTACGGAAATTCTTCAATACTATTCCACCGATACTACGGTTATCAAGTACGAAAAAGCATATAAGGATTTGATGGAGCTTAATTAATGCAATGGTGGCAGGCGCTCGTTCTGGGCTTTACGCAGGGACTGACTGAGTTTTTACCAGTTTCTTCCAGCGGACATCTTACGTTCTTACAAAGGGTGTTGGGAATCAATATAGGCGGTGCGGAACTGTTCTTCAACATAATTCTGCATATGGGTACGTTGATTGCCGTTTGCGCAATATTTTGGCGGGACATTCTCAATCTGTTCAAAAAGCCCTATAAAACGCTTCTTTATCTCATTGTCGCAACCATTCCCGCGGCAGTTATCGGATTGCTTTTGGACGATATCATAGAAGAGCAGATTATGGGCGGAGCGTATTCGGGGATTTTCCTTGCCGTATTTTTCTTCTTTACGGCGTGCGTGCTGTTTGCAACGGAAGTATTTGCTAAACGCAGATACAGCCCTTCGTATAATTGGAAACGCTATTCTGTTGCTGGCGACGTATATGCGGACAGAAAACCCTTGCCGCTTTGCTGGCGCACAACGCTTCCTATGGGCTTTGCCCAGGCAATTGCAATTTTACCCGGGGTTTCCCGCAGCGGTTCAACCATTGCGGCGGGAACATTTGCGGGAGGATCGGCGGAGGACGTTTCAAAGTTCTCGTTCCTTATGTCCATTCCCGTAATTTTGGGCAGTTTCTTCGTTTCGCTTGTAAAAGGTATATTAGATAAGGAAACGGGGCTTGCGTACTCGTTCGAAGTGGCGGGACCGCAGTTCGGCTGGTGTATAGCGATAGGGCTTTTGGTTTCCGTAATTTCGGGTTTGTTTGCAATCAAGGTTATGCTTGTGGCAATCAAAAAAGCCAATTACAAATGGTTCAGTTTATACCTCGTCGCATTATCAATAACCTGCGTTGTTCTGCAATGTTGCGGAATGTTTAATTAAATAGTAAAACCTATTCGCCGCGGAAAAACTTCCGCGGCGTTTTTATATATTCATTCAAAACTGTTGACAATATACTGTATCTATTATATAATCACAGTGTAAACGTAACCTTATAATAATAAACTCTACGGAACGTGGGTGTTAATTTCGCTTACGCATTACTAAAATTATATTATAAGGTATGAAAGGAAATATTATGGAAGAAATTTTGCAGGTAAAAAATCTGACAAAAACTTTCAGGCTGTCGCGCAAACAGCGAAAGCTCGAAGGCGGGTTGCAGATAGTTTATAAAACGGCGGTGGATAATTTGACTTTCACCGCGTACAAGGGCGAAATTTTCGGCTTGTTAGGTCCGAACGGCGCAGGTAAAACCACAACGCTGAGAATGTTATCCACGCTTATAAAACCCGACAGCGGCGACGCGATAATCGACGGCGCAAGCATAGTCAAAGACGAATACGCCGTGCGCTCTAAGATAGGCTTTCTCACAAGCGAACTCAAATTAGAGGACTTTTTCACGCCCAACTATCTTTTCGATTATTTTTGCGAGCTGTATTCAATCCCTGCTGAAACTGCCGCGCAGCGCAAGCGCGATATGTTTGCACGTTTCGGCATAGACAGGTTTGCGGAAGTTAAGGTAGCCAATCTTTCAACGGGTATGAAGCAGAAAATATCGCTTGTCATTTCCTTGGTTAACGACCCCGATTTTATAATTTTCGACGAGCCGACGAACGGCTTGGACGTACTCACAGCAAAGACGGTAACGGATTTCATTTTAGAGCTGAAAGGGCGAGGCAAGACGGTTATACTTTCAACACACATTTTCAGCCTTATAGAAAAGCTGTGCGACAGGGTGGGAGTGATTATAGACGGTAAGCTTATAGCGCTCGATACGCTTGCAAATCTTACGGCTGAAAAAAATCTGGAAGACAAATTTTTCGATTTGTATTCTCAGACCAAAGGGGGAATTGTGGGATGAAAACAATTCTTACGATAATCAAAAAGGAATTTGCCCGCTTTTTTAAGGACACGCGCCTGTGGATGACCGCGATTTTACTCCCCGGTCTTATGATTTTTGCCGTGTACAGTTTAATGGGCAGCATAATGGAAAGCGTGGAAAAGGATGCGGAGGAGCATACGCCGACGGCGATCGTGGTAAATATGCCGGGAAGTCAAGCACAAATGTTCACTTCTGCATTTGAATTGAAGGAGGATACTCCCAGCGCAGCAATGGCGGCGGTGCGGGACGGAGAACTCGACGTCTTTATCTCTTTCCCCGATAATTTTGACGAGCTTGTCAATGCTTATCAGCCTTCTTCGGGTTACGCCGCGCCAAACGTTGAAATATATTACGATTCTTCCAACACGCAGTCGCTTTTAGCTTACAATACCGCTCAGGCAATTCTGACCGTGTATGAAGACGCGATAGCAAATAAATTCGATATCAACCGCCCCGTGGAAGGTTCGACGTTCGATATGGCAACTCCTCAAAGCACTTCGCGTATGGTTTTGTCTATGATAGTGCCTATGGTTCTTCTGATGCTGCTTTTCAGCGGGTGTATGGCGGTCGCGCCCGAATCGATTGCAGGCGAAAAGGAGAGGGGGACTATCGCGACGCTGCTGGTTACGCCAGTCAAACGCAGTTACATTGCAATCGGCAAAATTGCCGCCTTAAGCGTCATTGCGCTTCTTAGCGGACTTTCTAGCTGTATCGGTATGATATTTTCTCTTCCGAAAATCATCGGTTCTACGGGAGGAATTACAATTTCTATGTACGGCTTTGCGGATTACGCCGCAATACTCGGCGTAGTGCTTTCCACGGTTCTTATACTCGTAACGATGATAGCTATAATTTCCGCATACGCGAAGAGCGTTAAGGAAGCGAGCGGACTTGTCATTCCGCTGATGATTTTAACGATGCTCTGCGGCGTGTTCAGTATGTTTGCAAGCAGCGTAAGCTCTATCGGGTTGTTCTTCATACCGCTTTTCAACAGTGCGCTCGTCATCTCGTCCGTGCTGTCGGGTGCGGTCAGCGCCGCGGCGGTTGCAGTAACAATCTGCGTAAACTTAGCTTTTGCGGCACTTCTCGTATTCGGTCTAACGCTTATGTTCAAGAGTGAAAGGGTAATGTTTAACAAGTAAAAATGTAAAATAAAAGGCGGGGTTTGCATTTAAAGCAAACCCCGCCTTAATAATTTCTGAAAAAGCCGTGCAGCCCCTTTTGCCGACAAAAGCCGAAGCGTAACCCGAACAGGTAGCTACTGCAAAGCAACCTTATGGCACACCCGCCTAACCGTTTAGTGCTGCTATATCCCTATCCTGACACGGTTCGCGGCGGCGAGTTGCATAAGACCTTGTTATCAACACCCCTTATACGGGGCGGCCTTCCACTTTTGACGTCGAGAGGGGCAATTCGGTCCTGCTGTAGCGGATTGCAGGTACAGGGCACCGCTATCTCCCCACTTAGCACGGTAGAAGCATTATAACACAGCCGTTTTGATAAAAGCAACTAAATTTCCTTGCGTTTGCAAATAAGTTGACTTATTTATGTCAATATATTAAAATGTAAATAATTGGAAAAGGAGCTTATTTATGGCTGAAAATTGTTCTCACGATTGTTCGTCCTGCGGCGAAAGTTGTCCTTCCCGCAAGCCGGAAAGTTTAAAAAAGCAACCGCACGAACTCAGTTCGGTTAAGCGGGTAATTGCCGTAGTTTCGGGCAAGGGCGGCGTAGGTAAATCTATGACGAGCGCACTGCTTGCAGTTGCTTCCCAGAACAAGGGTTATATCACCGCTTTAATGGACGCGGACATAACAGGTCCGTCAATTCCCCGTATGCTCGGCGTACACGAACGCGCTATGGGAAGCGAAAACGGAATTCTTCCCGTCGTTTCCGAAAGCGGTATACAGGTTATGAGTATGAACGTCTTGCTTGAAAAAGAGGACGAACCCGTCGTTTGGCGCGGATCTCTCATTTCAGGTACGGTTTTACAGTTTTGGACGGACGTAATCTGGCACGAGGTAGACTATATGTTTATCGATATGCCCCCCGGCACGGGCGACGTCCCGCTCACGGTATTCCAAAGTCTCCCCGTGGACGGCATAATTATTGTAACCACCCCGCAGGATTTGGTCGGAATGATAGTTCAGAAAGCCGTTAATATGGCTGAGATGATGAACGTTCCCATCTTGGGCATAGTAGAAAATATGAGCTATATTCCCTGCCCCGATTGCGGAAGAAAGATAAGCGTTTTCG
>CAYXXB010000064.1:0-7586 GCA_964468955.1 uncultured Clostridia bacterium
TAAACCCATTGAAATCAATCGCATTTCAAGACCGCCGCATTCGACCGCTCTGCCATCTCTCCTTAAATATTCAATTTTTTTGCAAGCGGCTTTGCTTTGGGATTTTTCAATCCGCAAATCAAACCCGAACGATTTGACGCTTTTGGCTTTGCCAACGCTATTCCGTCGCTTCGCTACTTACAAGACCGCCGCATTCGTAGCCAAGAGCCACGCGGCGCAGCCGACGTACCGCTCTGCCATCTCTCCTCGTCGCGAAAAACCTTTTGTCAAGCAAAATCTTTTCCGCGATATTAAATTAATTTTGTATTGCCGTTTTCTGACAGCTGAATTATTTTAACAAATAACGCAGTTTATGTCAAACGATTTTCACGCGGACGAGGCGCGGAAATATTTTAAATTCTTTCGCGCATTTCGCCATCTCTATGCCGTATATAGAGCAAAATGCTCCCCGCGACGTCCAGAAAGAAAACGAGCTGAGAAATGAAAACAAGCGCAATTTCGCCGAAAGTGATTTCCCTTCGTTTTATTTTGCCCATCATTGCGCCTAAATTATAGGCGGAGGTGGCGAGCATCGACGCATATGTAAACACAACCATAAGCGGAAGAACGAATATAAGCGCCATAAACAGGAAAGGGTTTAACCCCGCCACCGTAATTAAAAGCCCATAAATGAAATTTATAATAAAATACGGCACTAAAATAATCTTTACAATCATAACCGTTTTGTAGCAGCAGTATTCGCTCTTATACGCCTGCGAAAAGCCTATGGCAAGGTTGACGATACACAAAGCCACCGCGGCAATCCCGAAAAGCACTGCGACAACAAACGGAATAAAGGCGAACGGAACGTCGTTGAAAAACATCATCGCCCAACCGAACAGAGCAATCTGCATAGCGTACAGACACCCGACAAACGAATATAGCAAAGCTTTCATCCACTTCCCCTCTCTTGTAAATTTTAAATGTTGATTTCGCAAAGGCGCAAGCTCTGCCCAATCGCGCCCTCTCCGCATACGGAAACGCAATATCCGCCGCAATTAAGCGTTGAGACGGGATAATCCGCTACGCGTATTTTATCGGGAGCAAAAGCGCCTCCGCCGATAAACTTGAATATGCTTTCTTTTGCCGTCCACACTTTCAAAAGGTCGTAAACGCTCGTAAAGCTTTCGCCCTCGCAAAGAATTTTTTTTGCGAACGAGCGCAAAAATTCAGGCGACTTTTCGCACCGCTTTTCAAACGCGGCAATTCCTTCTATGTCAACCCCTACGGGCTTATCAGACACGGCAACGGCAACACGCCCAGCCGTATGCGAAAGTGAAAAACACAGTTTACCGCACGTCCATTTTCCGTTTGCGTTTTTCGAAAACGAAAGCTTATCAAAGTCGTACCCGAAACAATCTTTCACAGCACATTCCAGCAATTTCCAACTGCTGATTTTCTGAATTTTCAGCTCTCGGTTGGTGACATTTTCTATTTCCTTGCGCCGTTCGTCGGGGTAGATAGCGCGACTTTCACAATTTATACAAAGCTCTGAAACGTATACGGCAATCATTTTTTTACCGCTTCGCTTTTGCTTTCGGTTTGCTTTAAAGCGTTGAGATAAGCGTTTACGGAATGTGCCGCGACGTTGCCTTCACCCACGGCTTTGGAATATTGATAGGGTCTGCCCGTGCAGTCTCCCGCGGCGAAAACGCCCGCAAGGTTTGTAGAACAATCCCTGTTAACTTTAACCGAGCCGTTTTCAGTTTCCAGCCCGTGGATTAAGCCGTCGCCCGCAGTACTGTCTTTGAGCATAAACACGCCGTCTACGGCAATTACTCCGCCGTTCACGGCAATACCGCTCACCCTTTCGCCGCCCTCTATACGGACGGGCATGCCGTTTACAATCTCTACATTGTTCAAACTTATGCCGACGTCTTTATACAGGGGGAAGAGGTAAACCTTTTCCGCAAACTTAGCTAAAAACTCGACTTCGTGTTCCTCCTCCTTAGAGGTCACGACGGCGGCAATCACCTTGCCGCGGTATAAAAAGCCGTCGCAGGTGGCGCAGTAGCTTACGCCTTTGCCGATGAACTGTTTTTCGCCGTCGATAGGCTTTACCGTTTCCACACCGCTTGCAAGAATTACCGTTCTCGCCTCAAACATATCCTGTCCGCACGCTACGGCATACCCGCCGTCAACGGGGAAAACGCCGTTCGCCTTGCCCTCGGTTACGGTTATACCTTCCGCTTTAATCTGTTCGGAAAACGCCGAACACATTCCCTCGCCCGATACGGCGGGAAGACCGGGGTAGTTGCGGATTTTTTCCGCTTTTCGGATTTTAGCGGAAAGAGCGGGATTGCCTATCCACACGAATTTTAAGCTTAAAGCCTGCAGGGTCAGCGCCGCGGAAACTCCCGCCGCACCCGTGCCTATAATGACGCAATCATACATAATTAACAATAATGTTTGCAATCGGACGGCGAATATGTGCCGTCCGATTAAAAATTCTTTTTATTATAAATCCGAGAACGGGTCGTCGGAATTGTTTACCTGCTCGGCGGGAGCTTCTTCATTTACAGCCGCTTCCGCAGTTTGCTCAGTCTGACCTTCCGCAGCCGCGTCCGCGGTTTGGGGTGCGGAACTTTGCGCAACAGCCGCATTATTGCTTTCGTTAAACGGGTCTGCCGCCGCAGCAGCCGCTGCCGCCTTTGAGGGATGAAGGAATGCGTTCAACCTTTCGGCAAACTGTTCGGAGGGTATCCCCGCACTCTTCGTATTGAAGGTAAACACGTCGCCGTTAGCTGCGTTTTTCATAAGCACGTAATTCTTTTTAACCGTCAAGGTTGCGGGAAGACTGCCGTTTGAAATAAACGTCATACCGTTTAAGTTAACGCCGCCTTTGCTGGGCGGGCCGAAGAACAAACCGCCGTCGGTAAGCACAAATTCCGCGGCGTTGTTGGCACCGTAAATTTTGTACGCGCCGAAGCCGAAGAAAAACGCCATAAAAAAGCCGCCTATTACGGAAGCCGCCGTCTTTGCCGCGGCTTTGCCCGCAGCACCTTTAGCGTTAAACGCGCCCGCGATAAACTGTGCGTGGCACTCCATCTGCGAAAGGTTGGCGGCAATCATTTCGTAACGCTGGCGCTGGCGTTTGATACCGAAAAAGGATACTATTGCAGCTATTACAAAACAACCCGCAAAGACGGCAACCACAGCGACCATTACCGTCTTAGTCATTGAAGCGTCTTCGGTCTCGGCGGGAATACACCCGAACCAAACGGCAATCGCCGCGAAAATCACTGCAAACACAATGCACATTATCATACTTGCTTTATAGTTTTTCATCTCTTATTCTCTCCTTCAAACTTTATTTTACCACACCGAATCACGTATTGCAACAAATACAGTATTACTTATATTAATCTTCCGTTTTTAACAGACGCTCGCGCGTGTATTTGTTTTTCAAGTACCTTGCAAGATATAACACGGGCGTATCTAACAGACTTGTAAAAATAAAAATTATATAGCCCGAAACGAAAATAGAAAACAGCGTGGGCATATCGTACACGCCTACGAACGCAATAAAAGTAAACAGCAAAGAATTAATCATCTGGCTTACAAGGGTAGAGCCGTTGTTCCTCAGCCACAGCAGTTTTTTCTTGTCCTTGAATTTCTTTTGCGTGAAGTCCCACCACTTGTGATACAGCCACACGTCGAAAAACTGGCTTACGATATAAACCGCAAGCGAAGCGGCAATCAGCCTCGGCGTGTTTGAAAAAATCGCTTTTATTGCGGGCATTGCGCTGTCGCCTTCGCTCGGTTGGTAAAGAAACCAGCTTTGGCTTAGCACAAGGAAAAACAGCGAACTGAAAATGCCTATCCAAACTGCCTTGTTCGCTTCCCTCTTGCCTTCACATTCGGAAAGGATATCGGTTATAAGGAAGGTTGCGGCAAACAAGATATTGCCGAGGGTTTG
This sequence comes from uncultured Clostridia bacterium, assembly GCA_964468955.1. Taxonomy (GTDB): domain Bacteria; phylum Bacillota; class Clostridia; order Christensenellales; family Borkfalkiaceae; genus Coproplasma. The sequence continues at coordinate 3,959 of CAYXXB010000064.1, forward strand.
CTCCATTCCGAACGCCTTTATCAGAATAAGCACCTCAATATTGGAAAATATGTTGCAGATAGCGGATATGCAGTACAGCCCCGATTTTCCGAAAAGCAAATATGCAAACAATACCGAACCGTAAATGATTACTAACGATAGTAAAAGGATAAGCCCGTTCATTCGCCCACCCCGAAATCCGTATTGTTTATAAGAACGTCGACGCGGGAGTTATCTTTGTATAGGGGATAAACCTCTTTTATAAACGCGTTTATCACGTCTTTATCGGGCTTTACGGGCGTACTGTTTTCGCACATTACGTTTATACATATGCGCTCGAAATACCTTAGCCCGAGTTCGATATCCCTTTTCATACTATCCGCGGTCTGCCCGCTTATACCGAAAAGGAAATTCGCCTCGTCGAAACTGCTTGCAATCACGCCCGCATCCCTTTCGTGTATTCCCTTTAACAGAACGTTTTCGCGTAGATTGTAGTCGAACGTTTCCAATCCCAGCTTCATTTTAACGTCTATTCCCGCAAACCTTTCGCGCAGAGCTTTTATTTTATCTCTGTACAGATAATGGCTTTCGAAGTGAAGGACTTTAATGTTTTTGCGTCTGCAGATATCGTGTATGAGCGCAAGAGTGCCGCCGTCGAGTTCGAACACCGAACCGCTGTTGATAACTTCAAGGTCGGAGTACTCGCCCGTAACGCGGGAAAGAACGGCTGAGTTCAATGCAAAATTTTCTTGTTCGTCGGAACAACAGTCTGTGTGGTAATCGCAGAAAAGGCACTTCCTGTACGCGCAGCCGAAGCCGCGCAGAAGCACTATTTCACGCTTTGCTTTTTGGGTAATTACAGAATATCTTTCCATAAATAAAAAAGCGCCCGTAAGGACGCCGCGGCGAATTGCTTTCCGCCGCTTATTTCTCCTTAGTTTTGTTTAAAGGCAGGATGGTTACGAACTGCCTGTATTAAATTTTACTTTATTTTAATTGATAATCAGTTAAAACGCAACCGTTCTTTACGACAATGTTATAAATTTTAAAATTATTTCACAGCTCTTGCTTTTAAAAAACTGCACGATTTAATTACTCGTCCAAACCTAACATATAATCGGTAGTAACGCCAAAGTATTTTGCAATTTTTCCCAAAGTTTCAAAATCGGGTTGTCTGAACCCTGTTTCCCAACTGCTTATACTTCTTTGACTGACGGCTAAATCTTTGGCAAGTTCAAATTGCGAAAGCCCTTTGTCAATTCTTAATTCTTTAAGCCTTTCATTAAATAGTACCATAGAAAAATTATACTACTATATGAACTAAAAATGCTTAACATAGCTCAGTTAGAGCTATATAATCATAAGTGACAAAAGGTAGCATTTAATTAAAAGCGGCTTGATTTTTAAAACCTCAAGCCGCTTTTTATATTACCGTATTATTTTACCGCTTCGTTATTCACCTTGACAAGCGTGCCTTTGTATTCCGTAAGCTTGGATTTTAATGCGGTTATTATCGCGTAGTTGCCGTCTTCGGTTGCATTGTCGAACGTCCACTTGAAATCGCCGCCTCCAACTCTGCCGGAATACTTTACAACCTTGGTTTTAGCAACGTCGGGGGTATCGACCGTATACTTGTAGAAATCACTTGCGGTATCGAAGTTGTTATACGCCGTGCCGCCCGACTTAGTAACGTAGTCGGAAGGAACCTGTTCACTGCGGGAGCTTGCCTCATAGCAGTCTATATCCGTTTTGTCCGACGTGTCCTTCTGCGTTACAAGCGTGTACTTGCCGTCGAACTTGTTGCCGAAAGCCTTTATAATACCTCCAGTCTCTTTGGAGAACGTACCCTCGCCCTTTGCGTCCGTACCCTGTTTGGAAGAGAGCATAGGCTTCATATTAACCGTAGAACGGAAGTAATTGTTTTCCACGAACGCACTTGCTCCGTACGTTACGCCGACGCCGTACTTGGAGTTTCCGTCGAAGTAGTTATTGTAAACATGCACCGTCGCAGTTCTTATTCTGGGGTGACGGGAATCGGAATGGTCGTACCAGTTATGGTGATATGTTATCTTGAAATCGCCCGACTCCTTCATGTTCTGCAAGTTGCATTTGCCGCTGTCCCAGAAATGATTATAAGAATGAGTGATATTCGTAGAGGTCTTTGTATCAAGTGCGCCGTCACCCTTTGCCTGATCGGAATCGCCGCCCGCTCCGCCGTAGAATAAATCGCAGTTATGTACCCAAACGTAGCTGTCTTTTTCAAGCGTGATATTGTCGGGTTCACCCGCCTGCGTATTCATAAAACCGATATTTCTGACTTCAACGTTCTTGACGCTGACAACTCTTAACGTCCAGCCGTTTGCCGTCGCGTCCGCGCCGATGCCTTCGAACGTAACACCCGCGGTTGCTTCTTTAATTAAAACGGTATCGTGGTCTTTGTTGTTCTTGCCGTCGATTTCGGGAGAAGTTATATTGCCTATCAGTCTTATCGCAACGGGCGTACTCGTCTTTTTAAGCGCGTTTAAGATATTCTGCAAGCCAGTGAATTCTTCGTCTTTTTTGCCCGTGTAGAGTGTTAAGGAAACGCTATCCTTGTTCTTATCGGTAACGTAGAGAACTTTAGCGTCTTGTTTTAAAGTTCCGTCTTCGTTATATGCGCCCGAGGAAGTACCGCCGGCAAACGCGAAGCCCGTGCGCTCATGCGCAACGACAATCATATTTTCCACGGTACAAGACGACGAGGAAATTTCCTTTCCGTCCGCGCCGACAGGCACGATTTTCATCGAATACGTTCCCGCTTTAAGTCCTACCGCGTCCGCACGGTAACAATCGGGGTATTGCCTTACAAGCTCGCCGTCCAACTTAACGAACGAACCGCCGTTTAATTTGTAGTAAACGTTGTACCAGCTTGCATTATCCAAAGCCTCCCATTCAAGGTATGCGGATTCCTGATCGCCTGCCGCCCCTACGATTTTAATACTGCTCGAAGAAGGAACGACGGGTTGAAGCGACGGGTCGTCAGGCTCAGGCTCGGGTTCCGGTTCGGGGTCAGGTTCGGGCGTTACCGTAGTATTACCCGTATCGCCGGTGTTGCCGCTGTCACCCGTGTTGCCGTTATCGCCAGTGTTTCCGCTGTCACCTGTATTTCCGCTATTGCCGATGTTTCCGCTGTCACCTGTATTTCCGCTATTGCCGGTGTTTCCGCTGTCACCCGTGTTTCCGCTGTTGCCAGCGTTTCCTGTGTCACCAGTGTTACCGCTATTGCCGGTGTTACCGCTGTCGCTTGTATTTCCGCTGTCGCCTGTGTTACCGCTGTCGCCTGTATTTCCACTATTGCCAGTGTTTCCCGTATCGCCCGTTACTATTGGCCCGCGGTCATAACCGCATATATTGCAAACGGTGTCTCTGTCGTTGTCATAGACGTGCTTACACTCTTTCTTGCACGAGGCAAAAGCCGCCGCGCCCGCACCTATTGCACCTGCCAAAACAAAAACGGATAGTAATTTCAAAGGTTTTTTCATTTTATCCCCCTTAACGTTTTTTCGCTTTTTGCGCAAAAACGTTACATAATAATTATATTACGTTATCTCCCCAAAGTCAATTAAACAAATTATCCAATTAATTTAACAAAAGCCGCCGCCACGCTGAC